>JAFKKQ010000200.1 GCA_017304505.1 Hyphomicrobiales bacterium
TGCACTTCCGCCGCAAGTCGTCGGTCGAAGCCGCGCTCGCGAATTGGAGCGCGCCGCGATTGCTGCGCGTCATGGAGCAACTGGCGGAAACGGCTCTCAGCGTCCGGCGCGCGCCGGCGCTCGCGGATGCCTTGTCGCAACGCGCCTTGCTCGCTGTCGCCATGACTGCGCGTCGTAAGGAGCGGTAAGCGGAGCCCGCAACAGACTACGTCCGCCGGATGCGCGGGCCGGCCGATTCGCCATTGTCATCGCGAAGCTGCGGCCCGCTTTCCAATCGCTGTATCACATCGTCGAGCTGCTCCAGCGTGCGGTAGCGCACCTGCAGCACACCGCCGCCGTTGGCGCGATGATCGATGGTGACAAGCAAACCCAGCGCGTTGGTCAGCCGGTTTTCCAGCGCCTCGATGTCGGCATCCTTCCCCATCTGCCCGGTGCGGCGAACGGTCGTTGCCTGTTGCTTGCCGCTCTTGCGCGCCATCGCTTCGACTTGGCGCACGTTTAAACCCTGATTGACGATCTGATCGGCGAACTCCTCCGCATTCGGCTGGCCGACCAGCATGCGGGCATGACCGGCGGTGAGCTTGCCCGCGTTGATATAGGCCTTCACCCGCTCGGGCAGATGCAGCAGCCGCAGCGTGTTGGCGACATGGCTGCGGCTTTTGCCGACGATTTTCGCGATGTCTTCCTGCGAATGCTTGAACTCGTCGGCGAGCTGTTGGTAGCCGTTCGCCTCCTCGAGCGGGTTGAGATCGGCGCGCTGCACGTTCTCGATGATCGCAAGCTCGAGCGCCTCGGCGTCACTGACGTCGAGCACGATGATCGGCACCTCGTGCAGGCCCGCACGCTGCGCCGCACGCCACCGCCGCTCCCCGGCGATGATCTCGTAATTGTCGGCGCTGCGGCTGCGCACCACGATCGGCTGGATGATGCCGCGCTCGCGAATCGAGTCCGTCAGCTCAACCAGTTCGGCGTCGGAAAACAGCTTGCGCGGATTGCGCGGATTGGCGCGGACGAACTCGATCGGCACCTTGCGCTGGCTGCGCGCACCGCGCTCGACGGCCTGCGTCTCGATCCCAACATCGCCCATCAGCGAGGCAAGGCCACGCCCCAATCGCGAACGCTGTGCTTCGTCGGCCATCGCAGCCTCCTCGGACCCTTTCACTCTCACCTCTTGTTCTTGTTCGTTGTCTTGGTTGTTTTCTGAGTTTGCTTTTCTTGGTCGTTGCCGGCCTCAACCTCCATCCATCTCGCGACGCGATGGGTGCATGAGTCATGCCCGCGCATGACGGCAGCGCCGTCAACTTGCCCGCAATTCCTTTTCGCGCTGGATGATTTCGGTGGCGAGCCGCAGATAGGCTTCGCTGCCGACGCACTTGAGATCGTAGACCAGCACCGGCTTGCCGTAGGAGGGCGCTTCGGAAACCCGCACGTTGCGCGGGATGATCGTGTCGTAAACCTTGCGGCCCATGAACTCGCGCACATCGGCGACAACCTGATTGGACAGGTTGTTGCGTGCGTCGAACATGGTCAGCACGATGCCGTGGATCGTGAGGCCGGGATTGAGCGTGGATCTGACCTGCTCGACCGTCTGCAGCAACTGCGACAAACCCTCGAGCGCGAAGAACTCGCATTGCAGCGGCACCAGGATCGCATGCGCCGCAGCCATCGCATTGACGGTCAGAAGATTGAGCGGCGGCGGACAATCGACCAGCACATAAGTGAAGTCGTCGGCGCCGGCAAAGCGGCCCGCGTTCAGCGGCGCGATCGCTTCGCGAAGGCGGAACGCGCGGTCGCGCGCCTGGCCGATCTCAAGCTCAAGACCGGACAGATCCATCGTCGACGGCGCGAGTGAAAGCCGCGGCACCGCCGTAGCAACGGTCGCCTCGCGCAGCGGCGCTTCACCGATCAGCACATCGTAGGTCGAGATGCGGCGGTTGCGCCGGTCGATGCCGAGGCCGGTGGAGGCATTGCCCTGAGGATCGAGGTCGATCACCAGCACGCGCTCGCCGATGGCGGCGAGCGCCGTGCCCAGGTTGATCGCCGTCGTGGTCTTGCCGACGCCGCCCTTCTGGTTGGCGACGGCCAGCACGCGCGGCGGCTTGGCCGGCTCGGCGTGCTCGGCCAACGAGAGCGGCGCGTCGGACGGCGCCGTGGGCGGAGCCGCCGGAGCTTCGCCAACATCCGGCGAAACGACCGGTCGATCTATCGTATCATCTTGATTTGCCATCGGAATTTACATTCCTTGCGACCGTCGGCGGACGCTATGAACAACAACGATCCGGCTGTCGGCGCTGGTCTTGCTTGGCACGAGTTCGGATTCGATTTTCCAACATTTAGAGGCTGTGGTCAATTCAGCCCCTACATCTTGGCCCTTGAGGAACAAACCACGGCGTCCCTCCCGGAGCAACGGCGCAGCCAAGCCCAGGAGTTGGTCTAGCGGGGCCAGGGCGCGGGCGGTGACAACATCCGGGCGCTGGCGGAAGTTTTTCACGAAATCCTCGATTCGCACAGCGTGGACGAAGGCGGGCACCCCGATGTGACTGGCCGCCTCCCGGAGGAACGCGGCCTTCTTGCCGATGCTCTCGACCAGGTGCACGGCGGCCCCCTTCTGGTCGGCGAGCGCGCAGGCGATCACCAGGCCGGGAAAGCCCGCGCCCGAGCCGAGATCGACCCAGAGTTTGGCATTCGGCGCCAGCGGCAAAAGCTGAAGCGAGTCCGCGATATGGCGTGTCCAGATCGACGGAATGGTCGAGCGCGCGATGAGATTGGTCCGCTGGGTCCAAGGCAGGAGGAATTCAACAAAGCGGTCGAGGCGGTCCAATGTTTCACGTGAAACAGGCGTCAGCTCCAACGCGCGCGCGCGATCCTCGACCAAATCCGAGGCCGACCATTCCCGTCTCGGCGCGTCCGTCATGGTGAAGGTTCTTTGCTCAGGCTGCCGGCCGGCCCTTGGCGGAGCGCCGGACATGGGCCACCAGCAGGGTCAACGCCGCCGGCGTGATGCCATCGATCCGGCCCGCCTGACCGATGGTGCGGGGCCGGGAGGCTTCGAGCTTTTGGCGGATTTCATGGGACAGCCCCGGCAGCGCCGCGTAGTCCAGCTCCACCGGCAGCGCAAAGCTTTCGTCGCGGCGATAGGCGTCGATATCGGCCGATTGGCGGTCCAGATAAACGGCGTATTTGGCGTCGATCTCGAGCTGCTCGGCGACTTTCGCCTCAAGCTTCGCAAGCTGGGGCCAGATCCGGGCAAGATCGGTCATTCCCAGCGACGGATAGGACAGAAGGTCGAACGCGGTGCGCCGCTGGCCGTCGTGATTGAGGGCAAGGCCGTGTCGGGCGGCTTCGTTCGGCGTGACCGAAAGCGAGGTCGCCAGCTCCCGTGCCGCGGTCAGCGCCGCCATTTTGGTCTGAAATTGCGCGGCACGGACGCCACCGACACAACCGATGGCGATACCCTTCCCCGTCAGGCGCTGGTCGGCGTTGTCGGCACGCAAGGTCAACCGGTATTCGGCGCGCGAGGTGAACATGCGGTACGGCTCGGCGACCCCGCGGGTCACCAGGTCGTCGATCATCACGCCAAGATAACCCTCAGCGCGGTCGAAGACGATTTCGGCCCCCTCACCGGCACGCCGGACCGCATTCAATCCGGCCACCAGGCCCTGGGCTGCGGCCTCCTCATAGCCGGTGGTGCCATTGATCTGACCGGCCAGGAACAGTCCGCGGAGCCGCTTCGCCTCCAGCGACGGCGTCAGTTCGCGCGAATCGACGTGATCGTACTCGATGGCGTAGCCCGGCCGGATCATCCGCGCCCGTTCGAGGCCCGGAATGGTCGGCAGCATCGCCCGCTGCACATCCTCCGGCAGCGAGGTGGAAATCCCGTTGGGATAGACCGTGCGGTCCTCAAGCCCCTCAGGCTCCAGGAAAATCTGGTGCCCGTCGCGCTCGCCGAAGCGCACGATCTTGTCCTCGATCGACGGACAATAGCGCGGCCCCCGGCTGTGAATCTGGCCGGAATACATCGGCGAACGGTGCACATTCGCCCGGATGACATCGTGGGTCGCTGGCGTGGTGCGGGTGATGCCGCATTCGATCTGCGGATTCGGCAGACGCTCCGTCAGCGTCG
>JAFKKQ010000201.1 GCA_017304505.1 Hyphomicrobiales bacterium
TCAAGGATTACTGGGACTACACCCACAAGATCTTCGAATGGGGTGACGGCGGCACGCCGAACATGATCCTCGACGACGGCGGCGACGCCACGCTGCTGATCCACCTCGGGCTGCGCGCCGAGCAGGGCGACACCAAGTTCCTCGACGGCGCGACCAACGAGGAGGAGGAGGTCCTCTATGCCGCGATCAAGAAGCGGCTGAAGGACAAGCCGGGCTTCTACGGCGAGTGCGCCAAGAACATCCGCGGCGTCACCGAGGAGACCACCACCGGCGTGCACCGGCTCTATGAGATGCAGAAGAAGGGTACGCTGCTGTGGCCGGCGATCAACGTCAACGACTCGGTCACCAAGTCGAAGTTCGACAACCGCTACGGCTGCCGCGAGTCGCTGGTTGACGGCATCCGCCGCGGCACCGACGTGATGATGGCCGGCAAGGTGGCGATGGTCGCGGGCTTCGGCGACGTCGGCAAGGGCTCGGCGGCGTCGCTGCGCCAGGCCGGCTGCCGCGTGCTGGTGTCCGAGATCGACCCGATCTGCGCGCTGCAGGCGGCGATGGAGGGCTACGAGGTCACCACGATGGAGGACGCAGCCCCGCGCGCCGACATCTTCTGCACGGCGACCGGAAACCTCGACGTCATCACCGTCGAGCACATGCGCGCGATGAAGGACCGCGCCATCGTCTGCAACATCGGCCACTTCGACAGTGAGATCCAGGTCGCCGGCTTGAAGAACCTCAAGTGGGTGAACGTCAAGCCGCAGGTCGACGAGATCGAATTCCCGGACGGCCACCGCATCATCCTGTTGTCCGAGGGCCGGCTGGTGAACCTCGGCAACGCGATGGGGCATCCGAGCTTCGTGATGTCGTCGTCGTTCACCAACCAGACACTGGCGCAGATCGAGATCTTCACCAACCCCGGCAAGTACGAGAAGAAGGTTTACACGCTGCCCAAGCACCTCGACGAGAAGGTGGCGCGGCTGCACCTCGACAAGATCGGCGTGAAGCTTACCAAGCTGAGCGACAAGCAGTCGGCCTACATCAACGTGCCGCAGGCCGGTCCGTACAAGCCGGACCACTATCGCTACTAAGCAATCGAGCGGCGACAAATGCAACAACCGGGATGGCGGGCAACCGCCGTCCCGGTGCCGTTTGCGGTGTCGATATTCGCGCCGGCAATAGTGAAGATTGAGTTTGCCGCAGAGCAGACACAACCCTATCGTGACGTGCATCAAACGCGGCGCGATGGGATGCGACCGCGCTTCGGTTGGGGCAGGGCTTCCGCGGGCATGTCGGCGACAATCAAGCTGCTCGACTGGTTCGGGAGTGTCGTCGCCCGCCAACTGTCGAAATCCACCGGCAGCTACGAGCCCTATGCCGCGGCGCGGCCTGAGCTGGTCGCCATCACGATCCAGCCGGGCGACGTGCTGCTGATCGAAGGTGCCCGTTCCAAGATCAACTCGGCCATCCGCTACCTCACGCAATCGACCTGGTCGCACGCCGCGCTTTATGTCGGGCCGGACGCGAAGCTCGGCGAGCGCGACGGCGAGCCGCTGGTGCTGGTGGAGGCCGAGTTGGGCGAGGGCGTCATCGCTTCGCCGCTGTCGAAATACGGCAATTTCAACACGCGCATCTGCCGCCCGGTCGGGCTGACGCCACAGGATCGTGAAACGGCCATCCGCCACGCCATCGAACGGATCGGCGAGGCCTACGACCTGAAGAACATTATCGATCTGATGCGCTATTTCCTGCCCCAGCCGCCGGTGCCCGCCCGCTGGCGGCGACGCATGATCGCGCTTGGATCGGGCGAGCCGACACGTTCGATCTGCTCGACACTGATCGCGCAAGCCTTCCAGGATGTGGGCTATCCGATCCTGCCGGAGGTGCGGCGCGTCGACCCGACCAGCCGGCGCGAAATCCTGCACATCCGGCACCATTCGCTCTACACACCGCGAGACTTCGACGTTTCGCCGTTCTTCGCTATCATCAAGCCAACCATCGAAACCGGGTTCGACTACAAGCAGATGACCTGGGACAATGGACACTGGGACAATGGATCGCCGCCCGATCGCGATGAAACGGGCTAACGACGCGAGGAAACGCAATGCTCGACCTGTTGAAGCGACCGGCCGCCGCCTGCGGCGCGCTCATCCTCACCCTGCTTGCTGCCGCAATGCCGGCTCACGCCGACTCCATTGCCGATTTCTACCGCGGCAAGACCGTGAACGTCTTCATCGGTGTCGGCGTCGGCGGCGAATACGATATCCAGGCCCGGCTGGTGTCCCGGCACATCGGCAAGCATATCCCCGGTAACCCAACCGTGGTGCCGCAGAATATGACCGGTGCCGGCGGACTTCGCATGATCAACTACCTCTACAACGTCGCGCCCAAGGACGGCACCAGCATTGGCATGATTGCCAACGCCTTCCCCGCCATGCAGGCGGCGGGCATTGCCGGCATCCAGTTCGACGCGGCGAGGATGCAATGGCTCGGCACCATCGCTCCTGTGGTCGAAACGATGGCGGTGTGGAGCGCCAGCGGCGTCAAGACTCTCGACGACGCCCGCAAGCGCGAGGTGATCGCCGGCGCATCGGGACGCGGCGCCATTACCTTCATCTATCCACAGATGATGAACGAGTTCCTCGGCACGAAATTCAAGATCGTCACCGGCTATCCGGGCGGCAACGCCATCAACCTGGCGATGGAGCGCGGTGAGGTCGAGGCGCGCAACAACACCTGGTCGAGCTGGAAGGCCACCAAGGCGGCTTGGCTCACCGAGAAGAAAATCACGGTGATCGCACAGGCCGGCCCCCGCGCTCGCGATCTCGACGCACCCTCGGTCGAAGACGCCGCGCGCACACCCGAGGAGCGCCAACTGATCGAGCTGGTGGTTTCCGGTACACAATTCGGCCGGCCACTGGCGACCAATGCGGCACCGGCCGACCGCGTCGCGGCGCTCCGGGCGGCGTTTGCCGCGACGATGAAAGACCCGGAGTTCCTCGCCGAGGCCAAGGGACTGAACTTCGAGGTCGATCCGGTCCTGGGCGAAAAGATGCAACAGACCGTTGAAAAGGTGCTGGCAACGCCCAAGACCATTGCGGCAAAAGCAAAAGGACTGCTGCAGTAACGGCGGATTTCTTCGGTTGCCATGTCCCGCGAAGGCGGGACATCCGGCAACCGCCGGAAAACCGGCAGCGCTTAGCCGCCCACCAAAACTGCCAGGTACCGGATCGCCCGCTTTCGCGGGCGATGGCAGCCCAGGGATCTGATCGCCCCCCGAGGCAAATCCTTGCCGCAATGCAGCGGTGGTGTTATCTGCGCCCCATGACGGCCAAAGCCATCGAAAACATCCGGAATTTCTCGATTGTCGCGCACATCGACCACGGCAAGTCGACGCTTGCCGACCGGCTGATTCAGGCGACCGGCGGCCTCGCCGCGCGCGAAATGACCGAACAAGTGCTCGACAACATGGACATCGAGCGCGAGCGCGGCATCACCATCAAGGCGCAGACCGTCCGCCTCGAATACAAGGCAAAGGATGGCCGGACTTACGTCCTCAACCTGATGGATACGCCCGGCCACGTCGACTTCGCCTATGAAGTCAGCCGCTGCCTCGCCGCCTGCGAAGGCGCGCTGCTCGTGGTCGACGCTTCGCAGGGCGTCGAGGCGCAAACGCTCGCCAACGTCTATCAGGCCATCGACAACAACCTTGAGATCGTTCCGGTCCTCAACAAGGTCGATCTGCCCGCGGCCGAGCCGGACAAGGTCAAGCAGCAGATCGAGGACGTCATCGGGCTCGACGCCTCCGACGCCGTGTTGATCTCGGCCAAGACCGGCATCGGCATTCCCGACGTGCTGGAGGCCATCGTCACCCGCCTGCCGCCGCCCAAGGGCGACCGCGACGCGGCGCTAAAGGCCCTGCTGGTCGATAGCTGGTACGACGCCTACCTCGGCGTGGTCGTGCTGGTGCGCATCGTCGACGGCACACTCAAGAAGGGCCAGCGCATCAAGATGATGGGCACCGACGCGAGCTACGAGGTGGACCGCGTCGGCGTGTTCACTCCGAAGCTCACGCCCGTCGCCGAACTCGGCCCCGGCGAAGTCGGCATGCTCACCGCCTCGATCA
>JAFKKQ010000202.1 GCA_017304505.1 Hyphomicrobiales bacterium
TCACGCACACCCATCCGTGCCGCCCCTATCGCGGCAACGGCCGGCCGGAAGCAGCTTACGTCATCGAGCGGATGGTCGATCTCGCCGCCACCGAACTGAAGATGGATCCCGCCGAGATCAGGCGGCGCAACTACATCCCGCCGGAGGCGATGCCGTACAAGACGAGCCTCACCTTCACTTACGATTCCGGCGAGTTCGAGAAGGGCATGGACCTCGCACTCAAGCTTGCGGATGTTGCAGGCTTCGCCAAGCGCCGGGCGGAATCGAAAAAGAGCGGCAAGCTGCGCGGGCTCGGCATGTCCAACACCATCGAGCGCGCCGCCGCGCCAAGCTACGAGGGCGCGGAGATCCGCTTCGATCGGACCGGCACCGCAACGATTTTTTCCGGCAGCATCACCCAGGGCCAGGGGCACGAGACCGTCCTTAAACAAGTGGTCGCCGACCGGCTCGGCTTGCATCCCAACGATATCGAGTACATCCAGGGCGACACCGACAAGGTGTTCTTCGGCGAAGGCACCGGCGGATCGCGTTCGGCCACCATGTCGGGCTCGGCGTTTCACTTTGCGGCCGAGAAGGTCATCGCCAAGGCCACGGCGATTGCCGCGCATAACTTGCAGGTCGATCCTGCTGACGTGAACTTTGCCGAGGGCATTTTCTCAAACGCCAAGACGAACCGCACAATGACCATGAAGGACGTCGCGCGGGCCGCTTCGAACCCGGCCAAGCTGCCGAAGGACATGGAGGTCGGCCTCGTCGCCAACGCGGTCTACACCGCGGAGGTGGAGAATTTCCCCAACGGTGTTCACGTCTGCGAAGTCGAGATCGACCCCGAGACCGGTCATGTCGATATCGTACGCTATAGCGTCGTCGACGACGTCGGCACGGTCATGAATCCATTGCTGCTCAAGGGCCAGATCGTCGGCGGCGTCGTGCAAGGCGCGGGGCAGATTCTCAAGGAGAACATTCATTTCGATTCGGAAGGCCAACTCGTGACCGGCTCGTTCATGGATTATGCCATGCCCCGCGCCCACGACTTTTGTCCCATCGAAGTGAGAGCCAACCCGGTGCCAACCAAGACCAACCCGCTGGGCGTCAAGGGCGCCGGGGAGGCCGGCTGCGTCGGCGCCATGCCCGCGGTCGCGAACGCGGTGGTCAATGCGTTGTCGGATTTCGGCGTTCGCCATATCGAAATGCCGGCGACCCCGGAGGTCGTGTGGCGGGCGATGGGCAACGGCAACAGGGCGTGACGAGCCACCGGCCCCTCGCCGGCCGATGACCGACCGCGAAGGGCCGTGACCACAGGCCGCACAATGCCTGTGGGGCCCTCAAATAGGGGGAATTGCGGGCAACAATCATCCTGCTACGATCAAAGCACAACAATCGCCTGTCTAAGTTGAATGGACAGGCACCCAGGGAGGATCACAGACATGACAGCCTCGCGCATTTTGCCTGCTGCGTTCGCTGCCGCGTTGTTCGTTGCGCCCACCGTTGCCGGCGCACAACAGCGCTTGACCGTCGCCATGCCGACCACGCCGCCGAACATCGTCCACATGCCGGTCCATATCGCCAATGACCTTGGCCTGTTCAAGAAGTACGGGCTGGAAATCAAGGTGATTGAGCTGGCCGGTGGCGTTTACACCTACCGTGCCACCGTTTCGGGCAGCGCCGACATCGCTTCGGCGTCCGGCCCGTTCTCGATCGTCGGCAAGGCCAAGGGCGCGCCGACCAAGATCATCCTGTCGAACCAGCCGAAGCTGGAATCGTCGATGGTGGTCAATCAAAGCATCAAGACGATGGCCGATCTCAAGGGCAAGCGGATCGGCATCCAGGAACCCGGCGGCTTTGCCGATGTCCTGGCGCGGGGCGTGCTGCGCGCCGCCAAGATCGACCCCAAGGACGTGCACTTCGTCAGCATCGCCACCGAGGATGTTCCGGCGCTGGTCGCCAACCAGGTCGATACGGCGATCCTGCACGTGGATCAGGAGATCGTGGCGCAAACCAAGCTTCCGTCGCTCCACGCGATCGCGCGGATGTGGGAGATCCAACCCGACAATCTCTATATCGCGATGGCGGTCACCGAGAAGACGATCAAGGAAAAGCGCGCGGCGCTGAAAGCCTTCGTGAAGGGCCACATCGAAGCAACCCGGCTGATCTATACCGACCGCGCCAAAGTCGTTCCCATCATCGTCAAATACACCAAGCTCCCGACCGACGTGGTCAACAAGGCGCTCGATCTGATGGTCGCGAAGTGCATCTGGGACCCCAACACGGGACTCGATCCGAAGCGGGTGAATTATACCGCGCAACTGATGACCAAAGTCGGTAACATCCCGGAAGGCAAGACCCCGAAATACGACGATCTGGTCGATTTGTCGTTTGCCAAGGAAGCGATCAAGGAGCTCGGCGAATACAAAGGGCCGTGCCAGACGACAGACTGACCGCGTCTGAGCAGGAGCAACCGCCATGAGCGTTGCCAATGAGGCCGGTGCCGGCGCGATCGCGGCCGCGCATCAGCATACAGCGGCGGAGCGCCGACCGCCGTTCTGGCACCAGCGGCCCTTCTATCGCTACGGCTTCTTGATCCTGGTATTGGCCGTGTGGCAGGTGCTCGGGCCGCTGGTCAACCCGATCCTGTTTTCGTATCCCTCAAAGATCGCGGTGGCGTTTTACGAATTGACTTTCGTCACCGGGGAACTGCCGTACTATGCAATGGAGAGCCTGCAGATTCTGTTCTGCGGGCTTTTCTTCGCCATCCTGGTCGGCGTGCCGCTTGCGGTGCTGATGGCCCGCGTGAAACCTGTCGACTGGGCGCTCGATTGGCCGATCAACGCGCTCTACTCGACACCGATGGTCGCGCTGGTGCCGCTCCTGGTGCTGTGGTTCGGCATCTACATGCAGGCGAAAATCATCGTGGTGTTTCTGTTCGCGGTGTTTCCCATCCTGATCAACACTTATCAGGGCGTCCGCGAATGCGACAAGAACATGCTCGAGGTCGCGCGCTCTTTCCGCTCACCGGAGTGGAGGATGTGGCAGGACGTGCTGCTGCCGTTCGCGCTGCCCTATATCGCGGCCGGCGTTCGGCTTGCGATCGGCCGCGGGCTGGTCGGGATGGTCATTGCGGAGTTCTACACCACCATCAGCGGGCTTGGTTACATGATCAGCCGCTACGCCAACGTGTTCGAAACCGACAAGACCTTCGTCCCGGTCCTGCTGTTGATGTTCCTCGGCGTTGCCCTCACCTCGGGGCTCAAATGGGTCGAGCGTCGCATCGCACCGTGGAGCCGGGCGGATAGCTGATTTCGGCACGACTCCAACAGTCGGTGATCGGGTGATATGATGGCCACGGCGGTTTTAGAGCGAAGCCAAACGTCGGCGCTATTGACCGACTCGCCGGCACGCATCCGCGTGCGGTCGCTGCTCAAGCGATTTGGCGCACTCGAAGTGTTCAGCGGCGTCGATTTCGACGTCGGCGAACGCGAGATTGTCGCCATCGTCGGCCCGTCCGGTTGCGGCAAGACCACGATGCTGCGATGCATCGACGGTCTGCTCCCGGTCGATGGCGGAGAGATCGTTTGCGACGGCGTGCGCGTGACAGAGCCGATCCCGGGCGTCGCGATGGTGTTCCAGCATTTCGGCTTGTTTCCCTGGAAAACCGTGACCGACAATGTCGGCTACGGCCTGCGGATGGGCGGCTTCCCTGCGGACGAGATCGCCGCGCGCGTGCCGCATTTCATCAAGCTCGTTGGCTTGGCCGGATTTGAAAATGCCTATCCCTACCAGATGTCGGGCGGCATGCAGCAGCGCTGTGGGCTGGCGCGAGCGCTCGCGGTCGAGCCGAACGTGCTGCTGATGGACGAGCCATTCGCCGCCGTCGACGCGCAGACCCGCGAAATCCTGCAGTTCGAGCTGATGCGCATCTGGGAGACTCGGCCGACCAGCATGATCTTCGTCACGCATTCCATCGAAGAAGCGGTGCTGATGGGCGATCGCGTGTTTGTGCTGAAAGGCCGGCCGAGCAACGTGCACAAGGTGGTGACAGTGGACCTGCCTCGGCCGCGCACACGCGAAACGCTGCTGGCGACCCGTTTCGCCGAGTTG
>JAFKKQ010000203.1 GCA_017304505.1 Hyphomicrobiales bacterium
GAGATGTTATCGTCTGCGAGCCCGGGGATGTTATCCTTGGCGACGGCGAAGTGATCGAGGGCATTGCTTCGGTCAACGAAGCGGCGATCACCGGCGAGTCGGCGCCTGTCATTCGCGAGTCCGGCGGCGACCGTTCGGCCGTCACCGGTGGAACGACCGTGCTGTCCGACCGTATCGTGATAAAGATCACGTCGTCGCCGGGCACGTCGTTTCTCGATCGTATGATCAAGCTGGTGGAGGGCGCCGAGCGGCAGAAGACGCCCACCGAGATCGCGCTCAACATCTTGCTGGTCGGCCTGACCATCATTTTCGTTTTCGCCACGGCGACCATCCCGAGCTATGTGGCTTACACCGGGGGGCGATCTCGGTCGTGGTGCTGGTTGCTCTCTTTGTCACGCTCATTCCGACGACAATCGGCGCGCTGCTATCGGCCATCGGCATTGCCGGCATGGACCGGCTCGTGCGGTTCAACGTGCTGGCGATGTCGGGGCGTGCCGTGGAGGCGGCCGGCGATGTCGACACGCTGCTGCTCGACAAGACCGGCACGGTGACCTTCGGCAACCGCCTTGCGACCGAAATCATTCCCGTGCCGGGCGTTAGCGAGCGGGAGGCTGCGGAAGCCGCTCGGCTCGCCAGCGAAGCCGACGAGACCGCCGAAGGCCGCTCGATTATTGCACTGGTCCGGGAGAAGTACGGCGTGCAGCGCCAGCCGGTGTCGGACGGTGCGAAGTTCATTGAGTTCTCCGCCATGACGCGCCTGTCCGGTGTCGACATTTGCGGTCGGCGCAAGCTCCGGAAGGGCGCCATCGAATCCGTGATTGCATTCGCCCGCGAGCAGGGTGGCCATAACCTAGGTGAATCGCCGCAGTTTCGCATGGCGGTCGACAAGATCGCTCGCTCCGGCGGCACGCCGCTGGCATTGACCGACGGAGCTCGATTGCTTGGCGTGATTCATCTCAAGGACGTGGTGAAGCGCGATGTGAAGGAACGCTTCACCGAGCTTCGGCGCATGGGCATCAAGACGGTGATGATCACCGGCGACAATCCGGTGACGGCCGCGGCGATTGCCTCAGAAGCGGGAGTCGACGACTTCATCGCCGAGGCGACGCCCGAGGACAAGCTTCGTTACATCCGGAACGAGCAGGCGCAGGGCCGGCTGATCGCCATGTGCGGGGACGGTACGAACGACGCGCCGGCGCTGGCACAGGCGGATGTGGGTGTCGCGATGCAGAGCGGGACGCAGGCCGCCCGCGAGGCCGGCAACATGGTCGATCTCGACTCCAGCCCAACCAAGCTGATCGAGGTCGTGGAGATCGGCAAGCAGCTTTTGATGACGCGCGGCGCGCTGACGACATTCTCGATCGCCAACGATGTCGCCAAGTATTTCGCCATCATTCCTGCGATGTTCGTCGCGTTCTATCCGCAGCTTCAAGTCCTCAACGTGATGGGCCTGTCCACGCCGCAAAGCGCGATCCTGTCGGCTATCATCTTCAATGCCCTGATCATCATTGCGCTTATCCCGTTGGCCCTGAAGGGCGTCAAGTATCGGCCGATTGGCGCTGCCGCGTTGCTTCGGCGCAACCTGCTGATCTACGGCCTGGGCGGCATCGTGCTGCCGTTCGTCGGCATCAAAGCTATCGACATGGCCGTCGCCGCACTTCATTTGGTGTGAGGAGAACGTCATGATGAAGGATATCCGTGCCGCCGTGGTCATGTTGGCCGGTCTTGCCCTGATTACGGGATTCATCTATCCGCTAGGTATCACGGCGATCGGCGGTGCGCTGTTCCCGCACCAGGCGGGGGGCAGCCTGATCGAGCGCGATGGCCACGTCGTTGGTTCGATGCTGATCGGCCAGTCATTTCAGAGTGTGAAGTACTTCCACGGCCGGCCGTCGGCCACGACTGCGCCCGATCCGAATGATCCCGGCAAAACCGTGGAGTCGCCTTACAACGCAGCCTCATCGGCCGGATCGAACCTTGGACCGACCAGCAAGGCACTTGCCGAGCGGATAAAGAGCGATGTGACCAAGCTGAATCTGGAGAATCCGGAGGCTAATGTTCCCGTCGACCTCGTGACGGCATCCGGCAGCGGCCTCGATCCGGATATTTCGCCGGAGGCTGCTTATTTCCAGATTCCGCGCGTTGCGAAAGTGCGTGGTCTGTCCGAAAGGCAATTGCGGACGTTAGTCGGCGACCATGTCGAAGGCCGTACATTTGGCTTTCTGGGCGAGCCTCGAATCAATGTTCTTTCGCTTAATATGGCACTTGACCGCCTTTCGGCCCGATAGCCTGGGACGGAGATGCCGCCGACGGATGAACTCAGGGATGGGCGCGAGGAGCAGGTGCAGGAGTGGCTGTTGCTCCTGCTGCGCTTTGCCATCTCGCGAAATGAGAGCGACGAGGCGGCGGCTTGCGCGCTGGACGGGGCATCTCGCCAGGGATAGCCCGACACGTTCTATCGTTTGACGCTCTGTCGCCTGGGAACGTGATCGGCAGTAGAATTGGCCGGTCCAGAGGGATGCATGGCCGCCGAAGCCCAGAAAGCCTCACCCGATGCACTGCTGGCCCGCGCCAACAAGGAAGGGCGCGGTCATCTTAAGATCTTCCTCGGCGCGGCGCCAGGCGTTGGCAAAACCTATGCCATGCTGGCTGCGGGCCGCAGCGAGAAGGTGGCCGGCCGCGATGTCGTCGCCGGGCTGATCGAGACGCATGGCCGCGCCGAAACTGAGCAATTGACCGGCGGTTTCGAGATTCTCCCGCGCAAGCCGGTCATCTACCGCAATCAGGTAATGAAGGAGTTCGATCTCGACGCGGCGCTGGCGAGGCGTCCGGGCCTCCTGCTCATCGACGAATATGCGCACACCAACGTGCCAGGCAGTCGGCATCCGAAGCGTTGGCAGGACATCGACGAACTGTTGCAGGTCGGAATCGATGTCTGGACTACGCTGAATATCCAGCATCTCGAAAGCCTCAATGAGATCGTCCAGAAGATCACCAAGGTCAGGGTGCGCGAAACCATCCCCGACACGGTATTCGACAAGGCGGATGAGATCGTACTGGTGGATTTCCCGCCGGACGAACTGCTCAAGCGGCTCGCGGAAGGGAAGATTTACGTTCAGGACACCGCTGCGCGCGCGGTCGACAATTTTTTCCGGCCGCAGAATCTGACGGCATTGCGCGAGCTTGCGTTGCGGCGCACCGCCGAGCGAATCGATGCCGATCTGATCGAGCGTATGCAAGCGCAGGCGATCGAAGGACCGTGGGCGGCGGGCGAGCGTATCCTCGCCTGCATCGGCTCCGATCTTATCACCCCGACAGTGGTTCGCGCCGCCAAGCGTCTTGCCGATTTGATGGATGCGCCCTGGCTCGCGGTGACGGTGGAGCGTCCGGGCACGCAACTCGATGTGGCCGCGCGGCAACGTCTCGATGAAGCTTTGAGCCTTGCCGAAAGCCTCGGCGCTGAAACTCAGACATTGACCGGAAACGATCTGCCGGCGGAGCTTCTTCGGTTTGCAAAGTTCGAGAATGTCACACAGATCGTGGTGGGCCGGTCACAAGGGAGATTTATAAATGAGCTGTTGCGGCGTTCGCTGCCGCACGAGTTGGTTCGCCGCACCCCGGGCATCGCCATCCATCTGGTGACACGGGAGCTCGACGGAAAAATCCCCAAGCCGGTCCATTCATCAAAGACCTGGGTGCCGGAGTTGTTGCCATTCCTCTATGCGACAATTGCCGTTGCCGTCGCGCTCGGCATCGGCAAACTCCTGACGGAGGTTACGGAGTTTCCAAACCTCTCGATTGTGTTCCTGCTTGCGGTTCTTTTGACCGCGGTGAGCTTCGGTGTCTGGCCCGCGATCTATGCCTCGGTTCTGTCGTTCGCCGTGTTTAATTTCTTTTTCATCAAGCCGCTTTATAATTTTACCATTGCTGAGCCTTACGAACTGCTCGCGCTCGTTACATTCCTGATCGTTGCGGTCGTTACATCGGCATTGGCAGGGCGGGTGCGCCAGCAGGCCAAGGTATCGGCGAGCCGAGTGCGGGCGATGCAGCGGCTCTATGAGTTCACCCGCCGGCTGTCGGGCCTTGCC
>JAFKKQ010000204.1 GCA_017304505.1 Hyphomicrobiales bacterium
CATAAAGAGAAAAGGCGCCAGAGGCGCCTGGGAGCTTTAGATGCGAGCCATCGAAGGCACGTGGTGCAATATTGTTGAAGCGGTCGTTATAGACACGCGCCAGCCGGTCGGTCCGATCAGGCTCGGACCAGATCCAGCGCTGGAAGGCGTCCTTGATCTTTTGCAGTTTGGTCTTGGCCGCCTCCGTATCGACGACGTTGAGCACCCGCCGTTCGCTGTCGCCGTCCTTGAAGGTGTCGAAGATTTGCGGGATGCGGCTGTTCAGCGCATCGGCGAGAAGCTCGCCGGCATGGCGGCGATCCGTGCCCCATTCCGACGTGCCAGCCGCCATCCATCCGAGCTGGCGGGCCTCCACGGTCCACGACGCCAATTCCGGCATGTGGCGGATCTTGATTTCGGCATCCATCGTCTCCTTGACGAAGGCGACGATATCGGCGGCCGGAATCCAGGGTGCGCCGAGCCGTGCGGTGATGTCGGACGGCTGCAGATCGGCCGGCTGCACGCCTTGCAGCGCGGTGACGTTTCGCTCAAAGGCAGGGTCGAGTGCAGCCGCGGCCTCCGCCACCTTGAGCCGGTCGCGGACGGGACCTGAGAGATAGGCATCGGCGGTCTGCCAGGAGCCATCGGACGGATCGCGGAAGATCGCGCTGCCGAGTTCGGCGACGACATCCTCGTGATCGCGGTGCAGCAGCTCGGCGATGTGGTCGACATCGACCCGGCCGCGCTCGTTGAGCACCACGGCGAGGGCATCGGCGGCGCTGGTGATCAGCGGCGGCGCCGGCGGCGAGATCACGCGTTCGGTGAAGATCGGGCCGGGCTTCGCCGTATTGGTCTCGAGATCGTAATCCTCGATGGAGGCGACCAGCCAGCAATCGGGATCGTCGAGGAATGGCTGAATGTTGGGTCGGCGATGCGTCTCACGCACCTCGCCGGTTTCCTCGTCCTCCGCCAGCGAGACCGTGGTAAAGTTGATCGGGCCGAAGTCGCGCACGAAACTCGACCACGCGATGCGCAGTTTGGCCTGCGCATCCTTCCACGGCCGGTCGAGTTCCTGAGCTTTGAGGACCTCGCGCACAGCGTCCCGGACCGGGATCAGCTTGCGGATGATGCGGACGTGTTTTTCGGGGATGCCATCTGCGCTGCGACCCTTGCGAACCTTGATCGCAACCCGCTCGCCGTCGAGGACCTGCATCGGGCCCCGGGCCTTGTCGAAGAAATAGCTGCCCTCGCGAACATGCCGGTCGGCAGGAACGTCCGGTGTCGACGGGTCGGCGACCCCCTCGAGATCGGCATCGATCACACTGGGCTCGCCGTCGTAGATCGCTTCCGGCAGGATGGCCACGGCGGCGGCGAGTGCGGCGCCGAGATCCTCGCCCTCGCGCGGCTTGCAGGTGTAGGTTTCCCCGAACGGGCCTGACGCGAGCGCATGGGCTCCGAGCACGAAGTCGGGACGCTGCGCGAACCAGTGGTTAACCCGAATGGCGCCCTCGTCCTCGGCCGCGGGGCGCACCTCGTCGAGCTCAAGCCACGACGGATCGCCTTCCGCGTCGCCGATCTTGCGCTTGCGGAAGAACAGGACGTCGACGACGACATCCGTGCCGGCACTGGCGCGGAAGCTCCCTTCGGGCAGCCGGATCGCGGCAATCAGATCGGCCGACTTCGCGATGTGCTCGCGCGCGCCACGCTCGGTCTTGTCCATCGTGCCTGAACTCGTGACGAAGGCCGCGAGCGCGCCGGGCTTCAACAGGTCGATTGCCCGCACAATGAAATAATCATGCAGGCGCAGCCCAAGTGACCGATAGGCACGATCTGAACGCACCGTGCGATCGGAGAAAGGAGGATTGCCGACGGCGAGGTCGAAGTACGCCGGCAACCCGGTGCGAGCGAAATCGCCGGCAATGATCCGCGCCCGCGGCTGCAGCAGTCGCGCGATACGTGCGGTCACCGGGTCGAGCTCGATGCCGGTGACATGCGATACTGCACGGAGCGCCTCCGGTATCAGTGCGGGAAACAACCCTGTGCCGATACCGGGCTCCAACACGCGGCCGCCGCGCCAACCGAGCCGCTGGAGCCCCGACCAGATTGCCCGGACGATGAACTCCGGCGTGAAATGAGCGTACTGCGTGCAACGCGCGAGCGAGGCATGGTCGAGATCACCAACCGCGTCCGCCAGATCCTCGCCAATCACCTCCCAGCCCTTGCGGAACTCAGACTCGCCGGGTCGCCGGAACACAAAGTTGGCGAGGTCGGACGCGCCGAATCCGGTGAAGCGAATGAGCTGCTCCTGCTCGTCGGCGGTCGCAGGCCGCTCATCGGCCGAGATCGCCGCGGCCAATCGGATCGCGACGATGTTGTCGCGCGCCCGATCCTTCCAGCCTTTTGCCAAGGCCCGATCGCCGGGAAGATAAAAGTTCGTCCCACGCTCGCGCTGTCCGCGTGACGTTGTAGGGGCGACGGTGGCGATCGAGATGGCGGGAGCCGGGGTCGACGGATCAGGATCGTCGTCATCCTCCGGCTCGGCGGCAAGGTCGCCAGCGAACGCAGTGACGCCGAGGCCAAGGCCCGACGACAACGCACTGGTGTTGAAGAGATCGAGGGTGAAGGGGTCGTCGTGCGCCATTGAAATCTCCTGTGATGAAGGCGCGCGCAATCGCCCCGCCGGCTTGCGCCGGCAGGGTCGAAATGCGCGGGATGTTTTGAATTCGGCCTCGGCCCTATGGGGCCGAGGCCGCGATCTTATCTGTCGGGATCATCCGGCGTTCCGGTCGCGAGGCGGTCGACCCATATCGTTTTGGGATCGTCGACCAGTTCAACTTCAAAAGGACCGGACCATTCCCGCACCCAGGTCGGCACTGTGCCTTCAACCCGCATGTTGTCCCTGACATCGTGATTGCTGTGCCAGTCATCCTCAGACGCAAACACTGCGAGCAAGAGTTCTCGGGACACCGTCCACTCCAGCGGTCCCACGGGATCAACCTCGACCGCGTAATCGTGAATCCACGTCTGCGGAACGAACCGCAACGTGACGCGGCTATCGTCAGGACTCATCGCGGAATGATCGTCTGCCATGACATCCTCCCTCAAGCTGCAAGTGGTGGGAGATGGCGCAACTGCACAGGCAGCTTCGCGGCGATCTCATCATCGGTGAGATCGGCAAGCGGCTTCAGGACCGTGCCAAGGCCCACGCAATACACGAGAACCGTGCGCTTGCCTTGCAGGTGGGCTGGCCACCCTTTTCCGGCATAGCCGCGATAGTCATCATGCGTGCTCGACCAGATGTGTTCGAGCCGCTCGTCGCGCGTCATGGCGCGGATCGGCCGCGACTCACGCTCGATGATTGCCACCTTCATTCGATCCGGCGAACTCTTGTCCGTCAGATCACAATGGCCGTGAAACCAGCGGAGATTCCCGTCGATGACGAGCGAAAAGAAGATACTGGTCACGCTGTCCGTCATGAATTCGCGCATTACGAACATATCGGCGCGCATGAACAGCGGCGGCAGGATATTGAGCATGTAATCGTGCTCGGCCTCGGCGATCTCGAACCACTCTCCGGTGAAGAGATGCGAGCAATCGCCTTCGCCATAAGCGGGGGCGCCGCGATGGCGGTTGAGCATGCGGTACATCTCATGGCGCGTGGCGACACCCTGGAAGACCTTGCGGAACGTGGGGACGGCGTGCATGGCGGCTCCTTTCAGCCTTGCGGGCCGAAGCGCGAGCGATCGCCCGATCCCTCATCATTTCAGCCCTTCATCACGCCTTTCCGCGGGCCGCCTCTCCGGTCCGGCGGGTCAAGGGTCGCGAAGCGGGCGAAGCTTTACCCTTGACGCGCCGGCCGGGCATGCGGCAGCGGGTTCCTTCCTCTCACCACCTTTTTCATTTGTCTCAGCGCCTCCCCAGGAATGATGCTCTTGTCATCACTATCGCTGCGCCTGACGGGTTCACCAATCATAGTTGGGCAGATCCGCAACAAGATCGCCGTCGCAATCGAAGAGGATGTAATGAAAACCCCGATTGCGTCCCCATGTCATGACGCCGAACAGGTCGTCGGGAATGCAATCAGAGCTCGTCTCGCCGTTCTC
>JAFKKQ010000205.1 GCA_017304505.1 Hyphomicrobiales bacterium
GCCGTCGTAGGTGGGACGGAAATCGACGGCGTCCTCGTCGATCCCGTCAAGCAGAAGCCGCGCCACCTCGGTGAGACGCGACTCGGTGTAGCGCATCGCAGCCGGGTTATCGCCGTCGATGTTGCCGAAATTGCCCTGCCCGTCGACCAGCGGATAGCGCTGCGCGAAATCCTGCGCCAGCCGCACCAGCGCGTCGTAAACCGCGGTGTCGCCGTGCGGATGGAATTTGCCGATCACGTCGCCGACCACACGGGCCGATTTCTTGAACGCCTGTCCCGGATCGAGGCGCAACTGCCGCATGGCATAGAGCAGCCGCCGATGCACGGGCTTGAGCCCATCGCGGGCATCGGGCAGCGCCCGGTTCATGATGGTCGACAGGGCATACGCGAGGTAGCGTTCCTCGAGCGCCTCGCGGAGTGCAACCTCTTGGATGTCCGATGGTTCGGGAGGAATCAGCCTTTTACCCATAACGGATCGGTACCGCGGCAGACCGGCGCAAACAAGGGTCGCACGTCCTCGCGCAGCCTAGGCGGCTCCACTCGACAAAGCACCGCAAAACAAACGTATGAGGCCGGGGCTTTGGGAAAATCCTGGTTGTTCCTTGCTGCGGCGAAACGACCGCCAAGAAAATCAGCGCCGATGAACCACAGATGAACAGGACAACCACAATGATATCACGATATTTGCTTTTTATTGGCCGGAACTACCTGCATCAGCCTCCGTTGTACTTCGTGCATCTGCGACTCGCTAGAATCAATCCAGGAGGACCTTTATGCGCCCCTTGCTTCTATCGCTGACCGCGGCTTCTGCGCTGATGGCCGCCGCCTCGATTGCGCCGGCTCACGCGATGGCCGTCGGCACAGCGCCGAGCATGCAAGCCGCCATCGACAACGCCAGTGTGCTGGAAGACGTCCGCTATGTCTGCCGCCACCGCTACTACAGCAGTCGCCGCGTGTGCTGGTGGCGGCCGGGCCACTACGGACGGCGCTGGGACCATCGCCGCTGGCGTCGTCACTGGTAGGCTGGCAGCGAAACACAACTTGCGACGAATGGCGGGGCCCGGAGTTCCGCCATTTGCTTTCGGGCTCGGCCTATGACACCGCCCGCTGACGGCGTCCCAGGACAGCAGCGACGAAGCCTTCGCGCGCGTCGGCGAAGGCGAGCCCGCGCGGCTCAAGCACGCGGCGCAGAAGGAAGAATCCCGTCAGGGCAAAACCGTCGGCGATATCCTCCAGGGATGGCATCTCCATGCTGGAAAGGAACGCTGGCAGCGGGAACAGCCGGTCCCGCCACGGCTCGGCCGCGACACGCGACACGGCGCGGCCCGAACGCGGCGAAACGTAGCCAAGATCTTCCACGGCTCCGGTCGCGGCGCAGCTTTCCAGGTCAAGTCCGAACCCAAGCTCCGCCAGGATCCACAATTCGAACCGCACAATGGCCACTGCGGCGACCATCGGATCGTCCAGATGTTCGAGCGCGGCCGCAAGCCGATCGTGCACCTCGGGGTGCGGGTCACGCTCCGCCAGCAGCCGGCACAGCGCCGCAAGATGCGTCACGCCGTAGACCACATGAGCCGCCGCGACCTGCGACGCGCGATGCAGCCGTAACGGTTCGACCGCGTAGTGGCCCAGATGCTCGTCAAGGCGCGCACGCCACATCACCTGCACGGTGTTGCCAGGCTGGAGCAAGGGCCGCAGCCGCGTGCCGGTTCCGCCTCGCACAAGACCGAGATGACGGCCGTGATCGCGCGTCATTACTTCGAGGATGGCGTTGGCCTCGCCGTGGCGCCGGATTCCCAGCACGATGCCTTCGTCGGTCCACTCCATGACGATGTCTTAATCCCGCGCTTCTGAGTCCTCAACGCCTCTTCAGCGCCAGCGGGCGCGGGTGACGCCGCTGCGCCTCCTCGTTGTCGATGACAAAACAGAGCGGCTTGGCGGCCTTTGCCACCGTCCTTGCCTTGGCGCAACGCTCGAAGACCGCCAGATCGCCAACCTGCCGATAGAGCATATAGGGATGGATCAGATAGCGGCCCGAACCGTCGGTGAAATTGCCCAGGCGATCGATCTCGCCCCTGACGCTTGGATCGGCAGCAAGGATCGCCTCGCGCAGCGCCTCCCCTTTGATGAAATTTTCCGGGAGTTGATCGAACGGACCATCGAATGCGGTGTTGAGCCTCGACTGACGCGCATCGACGCCGACAAGGACTTTGCGTCCATCGAAAGGATAGAAAGCAAAGCCGGTGCGCTTGCCGACCTCGATCCTGGTGCCCTTGAGCGGCGCAAACCGGCCCGAGGGCGGCACAGTTTCGTCCAGGAGGAAATGGAAAACCTTCAGCCGCCGGTTGAAGACGAGGAAGAAGCGCATGCCGGACTCGTCGAACACCGGCCCGAGAAACTCTTCGTCGGATTTCAAGGCACCCGTCGGCGGCCTGATTTGGGACAAGTCGTTAAGCGCGAACTCCACGCTCTTGCCCGATCGCGTCACGCGGTAAAGCAACGGCCCGACCTTATCGACCGTAACGCCCTGCTCCTCGCCCAGCATGGCATGATAATTCGGCGGTTCGGCGTTCCAGTCGGTCGGTTTTTCGTTGTAGGAGAAATCCACCTTGCCGCGATCCCGGTCGGCCGCGGCGAGACGGATGTTGCCGGCATAGGTCACGCCGCTCGCTGTGAACCGGAAATAGAAATAATTCTCGGTCGGATAAACACGGACCCGCGCCGGCAACCGACCAAGCACGTAATCGAACACCGCAAGCGGATCGTCGACCGCAACCGCTCCACGCTGCAGAGCCTCGCCAATGTCGGCTTCGTTGGTATGCAACGGCAGCGGCAAAGACGAATCCTGCGCCCGCGTCACGCCGCCACCCGCAACCAGGAGCGCCGCAGCGAGGATGCATACCCTCCGCATCATTCCTTCGGAAACTCCAAACCCATCTGCCGATAGCGTTCGGGATCGTCGCCCCAGCCCTCGCGCACCTTCACGAACAAGAACAGATGCACCGGCTTCTCGAGGATTTCAGCGAGTTCCCGCCGCGAAGCCCCGCCGATCGCCTTGATCGTCTGTCCGGCTTTGCCGAGCACGATCTTCCGCTGGCTTTCGCGCTCGACATAGATCGTCTGCTCGATCCGCACCGAGCCATCCTTGCGCTCGGTCCAGGTCTCGGTTTCGACAGTGGACTGGTAGGGCAATTCCTGATGCAGCTTCAGGTAAAGCTTCTCACGGGTGATCTCGGCGGCCAATTGGCGGACCGGCGCATCGGACACCTCATCCTCGTGTTAATTCCACGGCCCAGCCGGCACGTGCTCGGCGAGCCAGTTCCGCACGTCGCCGACACCGTCTCCGCTCTTTGCGGAAATCATGAACACCGCTTCGAACTTGCCCCGCGCAGCGCCGGCTTGCGCCAGCATCAGGAGCTTTTCCTTCCCGACCAGATCGACCTTGTTGAAGATCAGGATTTTCGGCTGCCGAACCTCATCGAGTTTTTGCAGCATGGCGTCGGCGGCGTCATCGAGGCCCGTCTTGGCATCGATCAGGACGGCAACGATGTCGGCATCGCTGGCCCCGCCCCAAGCCGTGGTGACCATCGCGCGGTCGAGCCGCCGTCGTGGCGCAAAAATTCCCGGCGTATCGACGAGCACAAGCTGGGCCGGTCCCGTCATGACAATGCCGCGCAACAGCGCGCGCGTCGTCTGCACCTTTGGCGTGACGATCGCGACCTTGCTGCCGACCAGTGCATTGGTGAGCGTCGACTTGCCGGCATTGGGCGCACCGATCAGGGCGACAAAACCGCAGCGCGTTCCGGTTTCAGCGTTCGCGGTGTCATCAGCCATCGGCACGCTCCGTTCGCACACCCTCACGCTTGAGCATGACCGCCGCCGCGGCCTGCTCCGCTGCACGCTTGGAGCGGCCTAGCCCCTCGGCCGGTTCATGGTTCGGCAGCGCGACCGCGACACGGAACTCCGGATCGTGATGCGGCCCGGTGCGCTCGACCTCGCGATAGGTCGGTGTCGGGAGCCCGCGGGCCTGCGCCCATTCCTGCAACATGGTCTTGGC
>JAFKKQ010000206.1 GCA_017304505.1 Hyphomicrobiales bacterium
GAAATTTTTTCGCCGCCACGCGATGTTGCTTTGCAACATAGACAGACCGAATCGCGCGCCTTTGCGACGCGCAAGGAACGAATTGCCGCATGAACCTTTCCCGAGCGGCGGCGCGAGCGCGTGCCCGTGTGAGACGGAGCGTGCGAAAGCGCCGTGGCCCGCCTGAGACACGAGCGGTTCCGGCCAAGCCGGCCGTCGCCGCGACGCCTGCTGAAGCGGCGGCGGCGGCGCATCCGCCCAACCGGGCGATGAGCCATGCCGAAGTCCGCACCATCTTCTTCGGGCTGATGCTGGCGGCGTTTCTCGCGGCCCTCAACCAGACCATCATCGCCACCGCGCTGCCGACCATCGGCCGCGTGTTCGGCGATCTCGAAAACCTGCCGTGGATCGTCACGGCGTATCTCCTGACCTCGACCGCGGTCGCGCCGCTCTACGGCAAGCTGTCGGATATCTGGGGCCGGCGGGCGATGATCCTCGTCGCCATCGGCCTGTTCATCGCCGGTTCAACCGCCGCCGCGGCGGCGCCGAGCATGACCATGCTGATCCTCGGCCGCGCGCTGCAAGGCATCGGCGGCGGCGGCATCCTGCCGCTCTGCCAATCGGTGATCGCCGACGTGGTCGCGCCGCGCGAACGCGGCCGCTACCAGGCTTACATGGGCGTGGTGTGGGTGACGTCCGGCGTCTGCGGCCCGGTGTTCGGCGGCATGATGGCCGAGCATCTGCACTGGTCGCTGATCTTCTGGATCAACGTGCCGCTGGGCCTGGGCGCTGCCGCGCTCACCCACATCTATCTCAAGCGCATCCCGCGCCACGACCGCCGGCACAAGCTCGACGTGCTCGGGGCCGTGCTGATGATGGCGTCGGCGGTGCCGCTGCTGCTGGCGCTGACCTGGGGCGGCACGCGCCTGCCGTGGCTCTCCGCACCGATCGTCGCGCTGATCGCGGCGTCGTTCGTGCTCTCGCTGTTGTTCGGCTGGCGGCTGACGCGCGCCGAGGAGCCGTTCCTGCCGCTCACCGTGCTCAACAATCCGGTGATGCGCATGGGCACCGCCTCCGCCTCGCTGGCGATGGGCGTGTCGATCGGACTGACCATCGTGGTGCCGATGTATTTCGAGATCGCGCATCACTTGAGCGCCACCGAATCCGGCCTGGCGCTGATTCCTCTGGCGCTGACCACGCCGGGCTCGCTCTTGTCCGGGCAGGCGATGCTTTATTGGAAACACTACAAGCGCGCGCCGATGTTCGGCCTGGTCTGCGCGCTGGTCGCGCTGGTGGTCCTGATCTGGCGTCCCGACCTGTCGCTCACCTATGTGATCGTGCTGCTGTCGGTGGTCGGCACCGCGATCGGCTTGGTCTATCCGGTCACGACGGTGTCGATCCAGAATGCGGTGCCGCATCACCAGGTCGGCATCGCGATGGGGGCGCTCAACTTCTTCCGCTCGCTCACCTCGGCCTTCGTGGTGGCGGTGCTGGGCGCGATCCTGCTCGCGGGCCTCGGTGTTGCGCCCGAGCGCGGCGGCCATGCGGTGTCGGTGATGGGGACGATGAGCGCGGCCGGCGACGGTCATGTCGCCTTCGTGTTCCGCTGGGTGTTCCTGGCGTCCTGGGTGTTCCTGGCGGCGAGCCTGGCCTTCCTGGTGTTGATGGAAGAACGCCCGCTGCGCGCCACCGCGGCACCCGAGGAACCACCGCGCGCTTCGCCGCCGGTGCGCTGACCTGGAGCTTTTCGGTTTTCAAGCCGTTTCACGATTTGACGGAAACGCTATGTGGCGTCATTGCCGGGCATAGTCGTTCGAAGAACGGCGTCGCTTTGCTCGCCTATGACCCGGCAATCCATCCTTTTCCAAAGAAGATGGATGCGCGGATCAAGTCCGCGCATGACCGCGCTTTTGCGCGGTATCGGGAATGACAACGGCGGGTTCTTCAACAGCCTGCTAAGCAGGCTTGTTGGCGATTGAATCACCCGTTCGTCCCCGCGGGGAACGAGCGGAGTTTGCTTCAACGCCGAGCGAATATGCTCTCGATCTGTTTCCGCTTCCAACCTATTTCCGCTTCTTGGAATGATGCGCCGAGGATTTGGATTCCTTGTCGGATTTGGATTCTTTCTTGGACTTCGTTTCTTTCTTGGTTTCCTTCTTGGCCTTGGATTCTTTCGCCGTCTCCTTTGTCGCCTTGGTTTCCTTGTTTGATTTGGTTTCCTTGTTTGATTTGGATTCCTTGGCGGGCCTGGAAACCTTCCTCGGCTTCACATCCCTCGCAGGCTTGGATTTGGTTTCCGCGGCCGCGTCCTCGTGGGGCGGGGGCCGGCGCGGCGTCGGCGGCTTCGCAATCGGGACGACGGCGGCCGCGGCCGGCGCGGCAGCCGGCGGCTGGGGCTTGGCAACGTTGGCGCGGTTCGGTGACGGTGGCGCCGCGACCGGAGCGGCCGCTCGTGAAGCGTAGCGGCCATGACAGAACAGCCGCTGCGCATCGTCGCTGTCTCCGACCACACGGGCGAGCGCCGCGATATCGGCATCGGTGATCGCGGCCGTGGTCGCGTCATCTTTTGGTTGGCTTGCGGCGGCGGCCTTCAACGCTTCGGATGCTGCGGTTTCGGCAGCGATTGCAGCCTGCGCCTCGGCTGCGGCTTTGGTCGATGCCTGCGTTGCGGCGTCGGACTGGGCGCTCGCCGCCTGCGCGGCCGCGCGCGCGGCGCTTGCCGCCTTGCGCGCTGCGTTCATGGTTTCGGCCGAACTTTGTGCCGCCGCCGCATGGCGGGCGGCTTCGGCTCCGATTTCGTTCAGGACGCCGACCGCCTTGCCGCGCGCGGCGGTTGCGGCCTGCGCGGCGCTAAGCCTGTCATGTGCCGCTTTCGCCAGATTGTCCGCGGCGGCGCTGAGACTCGTGGCCTGCTGCGCTTCGGCCTGGGCTTCGTTTTCGCTGGCGTTGCGCGCCGCCTCGGTGCCCTTGGTGATTTCGCTTGCCGCGGCGATGCGCGCTTCGGCGTCCTGGGCGACGACGGCCAGCCGATGGGCCTCGCGCGCAACGTCATCCGCGCCGGCCTTGGCCTGGTCGGCGACCGCCTGTGCGGCGTCTGCGGCCTGGGTGGCTTGCGCGGCTTGCTGTTCCGCGGTCTGCACTGCTTGCGTCAACTCGGCCAGGCGAGCCGTCGCTTTCTGGGCCTCGGCCGTGGCCCGGTCCCGCGCGGCGATCGCCGCCTTCAGCGCATCCCGCAAGGCGGCGGCGCTGGCCGCCGCGTCGCGCGTCGCCGTTTCAAAGGCCGAGGGCTGGGCGGCGTCGGCGGATGGCGGGTCGCCGGCTTGCGTATTCCCGGCTTGCGCATTGCCGGCCTGTGCCAATGCAGGGGCCGGCGTTGGCGCCGACGTTGGCTGCGGCTTGTCCTGTTGAAGCGCGCCGGCCTCGTCCGTCGTCTTTTGCGCCGCCGTTGCAACCTCGGCAAAGGCCCGAACCGTTGCAGAGATCACGTCGATCTTCTGCTGCTGGACAACCGTCGCGTTGCGGGCGTCTTCGACCTTGCGCTTCGATTTTTCCGCGGCGAGCCGCGCGGCATCGGCCTTCTGCTGCTGCGCCGCCACGCCGGCGGCGGCTGCGTCGGCCTTCTCCTGCTGCGCCTTGGCATCGGCCTTGGCCTGTTCGGCCTTCTGCTGCTGGTCGGTCACATTGCGGATCGCCGCCTCATGGCGCTGCTGCTGATCGGCCGCATAGCTGCGCGCGATCCGCGATGTCTTGTGCTGGATCAGCGCCAGCCGGCGCATGGTGTCGGCTGCCGCCGCTGCGGCGTCGCTGGTTCGCTGCCTCAACGCGGCCATCGTTTCAGTCTCCTGGCCGGCCGCCTTGGCTTCGTTGACCACCTGAGCCTGGGCCGCGGCAGCGGCCTGCACGCGCTCATAGTCAGGCGACAGCGCCGTCACCTTGGCCTCGGCTTCGTCGGCGGCCGCCGCGGTGGATTTGGCAAGGGCCTCGCGGTTGGCGGCCTCTTTTGCGGCGGCGGCGGCGCGCGCCTTCGCTGCCGTGGCATCGGCGGTGGCCGCATCGAAGGCGATCAACGCGCGGG
>JAFKKQ010000207.1 GCA_017304505.1 Hyphomicrobiales bacterium
CCGGCCACGGTGAAGGCGCTGGAGGCGGCGGGCTACGATGGCTTCAACGTCACGTATCCGTACAAGCAGGCCATCATCGCGCAGCTCGACGAGTTGTCCGAAGACGCGAAAGCGCTCGGTGCCGTGAACACGGTGGTGTTGCGAGGCGGGCGCCGGATCGGCCACAACACCGACTGGTCGGGCTTCTACCGTGCATTCCGCGAAGGCATGCCGGGCGACGTGGCGATGGCGCGCGTGGCGCTGATCGGCGCCGGTGGCGCGGGTTGCGCCGTCGGTCATGCCGCCATGAAGCTTGGCGCGCAGGAGCTGCGAGTGTTCGATGTCGACGCCGCGAAGGCCAACCACCTTGCGCAGGATCTCGCGGGGCGCTTCCCGAAGGCGCGCGTGCTGGCCGTCACCAGCATTGCACAGGCGCTGGACGCGGCCGACGGCGTGATCCACGCGACCCCCACCGGCATGACCAAGCTACCGGGCATGCCGATTCCGGCGACGTTGCTGCGCGCCGCGATGTGGGTGGCCGACATTGTGTATTTCCCGCTGGAAACCGAACTGATCCGTACCGCCCGGTCGGTGGGCTGCCGCACGCTCAACGGCGGCGGCATGGCGATCGAGTGGCCCGGGAAGTATTCGTTGTAGAACGAGCCCGGCGGCAGCGCGAAACCTTCCGGCGGCTTTTCCTTGTAGCCGACCATCAGGGCGTGAATGTAATCCGGCCCCTGCTCCTGGAACTGCGTGAAGATATCGAAGATGAACCAGGGGAAGCCGCGCTCGTAGCTGCGCGCCTTGGCCAGGACCGACATGTCAGGCGGCACGCCGTTATAGCGCGCGCGGGCCGCATTCTCGTTCGGCCACGGCGTCGGGAAGTGGTCGGCCGGGCGGCCGTCACGCTCGAACATTTCGCCCTGATCGTTGGGGCCATCCTGAATCTTATATTCGCTGGCGATCTGCTTCACCTGCGCCTCGGAATAGCCGAGGTCGGCGAGGTTGCGGAAGGCCACGTATTTCAAGCCGTGGCAAACCGAGCAAACCTCGCGATAGACCTTGAAGCCGCGCTGAAGCTGCGCGCGATCGAAGGTGCCGAGCGGACCGGAGAACGACCACACCTGACGCGGCGGCGTCGGCGATTCGTGTTCCTGCGCGGCGGCCGGCTGCGGCCCAAGGGCGGCCAAGCCCGCCAGGGAGCCGGCGACAGCAAGAGCGAGAATGGTTCGCGACATCTTATCCTCCCGCCTGCTCATTTCGCCGCCCCACTCGAAGCCAGGATCGACTCCGAGATCGAGTTCGGCAGCGGCTTGGTCCGTTCGACGAAGCCGAGCACCGGCAAGATGATGAGGAAGTGCGCGAAGTAGTAGAACGTCAGGATTCGCGCGGCGAGGACGTAGCCGCCCTCAGGCGGTTTGGAGCCGAGATAGCCGAGCCCCAGGCACACCGCCACGAAGATCCAGAAGAACTGCCGGTAGAGCGGACGATAGTTCGCCGAGCGCACCCGCGACGTGTCGAGCCACGGCAGGAAAGCCAGGATGCCGATCGAGCCAAACAGCGCCATGACGCCCATCAGCTTGTTCGGGATCGCGCGCAGGATGGCGTAGAACGGCAGGTAGTACCATTCGGGCACGATGTGGTTCGGCGTCACCGCCGGGTTGGCCGGAATGTAATTGTCGGCATGGCCGAGATAGTTCGGCACGTAGAACACGAACCACGCGAACACCAGGCAGAAGCACGCCATCATGAAGCCGTCCTTGACGGTGGCGTACGGCGTGAACGCAACGGTGTCCTTCGGCGTCTTCGGCTCGACGCCGGTCGGGTTGTTCTGGCCGACGACGTGCAGCGCCCAGATGTGCAGCACCACCACGCCGGCGATCACGAACGGCAGCAGATAGTGCAGCGAGAAGAAGCGCTGCAGCGTCGGGTTGCCGACCGCATAGCCGCCCCATAGCCACGTGACGATGGACTCGCCGACGCCGGGAATGGCGGAGAAGAAGTTGGTGATGACGGTCGCGCCCCAGAAGCTCATCTGGCCCCACGGCAGTGTGTAGCCGAGGAAGCCCGTCGCCATCATCAGCAGGTAAAGGATGACGCCGAGGATCCACAGCACCTCGCGCGGCTCCTTGTAGGAGCCGTAGTACATGCCGCGGAACATGTGGATGTAGACGGCGACGAAGAACATCGAAGCGCCGTTGGCGTGCAGATAACGGATCAGCCAGCCGTAGTTCACGTCGCGCATGATGTGCTCGACGGAATCGAACGCCAAATCGGCGTGCGGCGTGTAGTGCATCACCAGGATGATGCCTGTCACGATTTGAGCCACCAGAAGGAAGCTCAGGATGCCGCCGAACGTCCACCAGTAATTGAGATTGCGTGGCGTCGGGTAGGCGACAAAGGAGGAATGCACCAGACCTGCGATCGGCAGGCGGCGTTCCATCCATTTCATGAATGCGCTTTGCGGCTGGTAGGCCGAATGTCCGCTCATAATCGAACCTTAGGCTTTGGACGTCTCGTCCTCGCCGATCCGGATCTTGGAATCGGCAAGGAACCTATAGGGAGGGAGGTACAAATTCTTGGGAGCGGGCCCCTGCCGGATGCGGCCGGAGCTGTCGTACTGCGAGCCGTGGCACGGACAGAACCAGCCGTCGTAATTGCCTTGGTGCGCGAGCGGAATGCAGCCCAGATGCGTGCAGATGCCGATCACCACGAGCCACTGGTCGTGGCCCTTCTTGACGCGCGCGGCATCGGATTCCGGGTCCGGCAGCGTGTGCCAGTCCAGGTTACGCGCCGCATCGATGTCTTTCTTGGCGCGGTGGAAAATGAAGATCGGCTTGGAGCGCCAGAACACCTTGACGATCTGGCCCTCGGTGATCGGGCTGAGGTCGATCTCAACCGGTGCGCCGGCGGCGATGGTCGATGCATCCGGATTCATTTGCGCAACGAGCGGGACCAGCGTCGCTGCCGCTCCGATGGCGCCCACCGCACCCGTTGCGATGTAAAGGAAATCGCGTCGTGTCGGCTCGGCCGAAGTTGCTGTCACGGTATCTCAAGTCCCTCGTTGGCCGGTAAGCCCAACCGCGCGGCGAAAGACGCATCAGCCAAAAACGGACGGAGATGCGCTGTGGCGGCTGAGCCAGCCATCTCCAGCCCTGGGGGAGGACGAAAGACGGCATCCGGCGGCGTTTATTGGCACCCTTATAATGAGAGCGCAAGCCCGACCGCGCCGCAAAGACGAAGAGTCGCGCAAATCCCCTGTTATCAGGCGATTGCAGCATTGACGCGGGCCGGCGGGAGGGCGAAACGACGGCCATGCGGATCGCCCTTTACCAACCCGACATCCCGCAGAACACCGGGACGATTCTGCGTCTTGCGGCCTGCCTCGGCGTCGAAGCCCACATCATCGAGCCGGCGGGCTTTCCAACCTCCGACCGGGCCTTCCGACGTGCCGGCATGGACTATCTCGACCGTGTCACGATCCGCCGCCATGCATCCTGGGCCGCATTCGAGGCTTGGCGGCGAGACGAACAGTTGCGCCTTGTGCTTTTTACCACCGCCGCGGCCCGGCCCTATCTCGACCACGCTTACGGATCGGGCGACATCCTGATGTTCGGCCGCGAATCCGCGGGCGTACCGGAGACGGTGCACCAGGCGGCCAACGCACGGCTCCTGATCCCGATGCGGCCTGGCTTGCGCTCGATCAACGTCGCGATGGCGGCAGCGATGGCATTGGGTGAGGCGTTGAGACAGACGAACGGGTTCAGCCTCGAATAGGATCGGCTCCATGCCCTCGCCCCTCCCCGATTCCGCCGTTCTCGAAACCCGCCAGGCCAGCGCCCGCGCGTGGTTCGAGCGGTTGCGCGACGACATCTGCGCGGTGTTCGAGGCGCTCGAAGACGCCCTGCCGGCGAACGCACGCCACGCGGACCGTGCGCCGGGCCGTTTCAAGCGCACGCCCTGGCAGCGCACCGACCACACCGGCACGCCCCTCTCGGGTGAACCCGAGAGGGGCATTCAAGATCCCAAGTCGGGTAAACCCGACTTGGGTGGCGGCGGCGGCGTGATGGCG
>JAFKKQ010000208.1 GCA_017304505.1 Hyphomicrobiales bacterium
ACCGAATGGATGGCGTCGAACAGCGCCACCGCCTCTTTCGCCTTGTTGGATTGCAGCGGGCCGATGAGATGCAAGGCGACGTCGGGATAGCGCGCCTTGAGGTCCGGCCACTTGGCTTTGGCCTCCTGCACGCGGTTCTCGCCGAACACGCGCTGACCTTCGCCGAGAATCGGCAGGATCGCGTCGGCGGCAAACGTCTTCGACACCGCGACCAGCGTGACCGACGCGGCATCGCGCGATGCATCGCGGCAGGCGCGCGCGATCTCGTCGCGCACCGTCGCCAGCCCGGACCGGGTCGTCTGTGTCGCCATCGCCCGAGTCATAACACGGATAGCACCCGCCCGGCGCGCCTAGCGGCCAAGAGCGCTAATGCGCCGCCGGCGGATGGCCGTCGAGCCCGGTTCCGTTGGTCAGATGACCGAACAGCGCCACGAGCCTGGCGCGATCGGCCTCCGGCAGCGGCGGCTTGAGCAGCGAAGCCACATTGGTCCGCAAATGCGCGGCATCGCCGGTGCCGAACAGCACGACATTGGCGCCGGGCTCGTGGCGGGCGAAGCGATACGCCGCCTCGGTGATGGTGGCCGCCCCGGCTTCATGAACGAGGAAGCCGAGCGGGTCGTCGGTCTCGCCCAGCCATTTCTCCACCAACCCCTTGGCGGCGAGTTCACGCATCTCGCGCGCAATGCGGGCCAGATCGGCAAAGATGCTGCGCACCACGAACATCAAGAGCGTGCCGATGCCGTTCGCCTGCGTCAGCGGGAACACGCTCTGGCGCGCGCCCTGGTGCATCATATGGAAGGCGACCATGACCACCTCCCAGAGCGGATCGCGCACCGCGCACGACAGCAGCGCGTGGCTGAAATCGGTCTCTGGAAACTCGGTGATGCCGATGTGGCGGATCTTGCCCTTGGCCTTCTGTTCGGCGAGCGCGGGGCCGAGCGTGTCGCGCGCGTAGTCGTATTCGTCCGGCTTGACGCCGTGCAGGCTGAACACGTCGACATGGTCGGTGCCCATCAACCGCAGCGAATTGTCGAGGCTCGCGACCACGCGCTCAGGCGTCCACCATTCATTGTTGCGGTGGACGAAAGCCTTGGTCGCGATCACCACCTGGTCGCGCGGAATGGATTTCAACGCCCGGCCGACCACGCCTTCGGTGCCGTAGGCCGCCGCGGTGTCGATGAAATTGATGCCGAGATCGACGGCTTCAAGGATCAGCCGCGCGGCCTCGTCCTCCGTCTTGCCGGCATTCAAACCGAGTTTGCTGAAGCCGCCGCAGCCCAGCCCCGCGACGCTGACGCGGAGGCCGGTACGGCCGAGAATAGTGTGGTGCATAATGAGCTTTCGATGAACCGCGGCGGGGAAAAGCTGCCGTGCGACCATTCTAGCACCGCGACGACACGGACAAGGAACGCCCGGCTTGCCGGCAAGGCGAGCCATCGGGCCCCTCACGCGCCTGAAACGTTGACCCGCCGGCGTTTTTCATGGCCTAGTCGGGCCGCAATTTCAGGCCAGAAACGCACGATTCAAATGACGTCCGACCGCTACAACGCCCGCGAGGCCGAGGCCCGCTGGCAGCAGACCTGGGACGCGCGCGGCATCTTCAAGACCGCCAACGCCGACCCGCGCCCGAAATACTACGTGCTGGAAATGTTCCCCTATCCATCGGGACGCATCCACATGGGCCACGTCCGCAACTACACGATGGGCGACGTGGTGGCGCGCTACAGGCGCGCGCGCGGCTTCGCCGTGCTGCACCCGATGGGCTGGGACGCCTTCGGCATGCCGGCCGAGAACGCCGCGATGGAGCGCAAGGTCCACCCCAAGGAATGGACCTACGCCAACATCGCCGCCATGAAGAAGCAGCTCCGGTCGATGGGCCTGTCGCTCGACTGGAGCCGCGAGATCGCGACCTGCGACCCGGCCTATTACAAGCACCAGCAGAAAATGTTCCTCGACTTCCTCAAGGCGGGGCTCGTCGAGCGCAAGCAATCCAAGGTGAACTGGGACCCGGTCGACATGACCGTGCTCGCCAACGAGCAGGTGATCGACGGCCGCGGCTGGCGCTCCGGCGCGCTGGTCGAGCAGCGCGAGCTGACGCAGTGGTTCTTCAAGATCAGCAAATACGCGGAAGACCTGCTGACCGCGCTCGATCAGCTCGACCGATGGCCGGAAAAAGTGCGCCTGATGCAGAAAAACTGGATCGGACGCAGCGAGGGTCTGCACGTGCGCTTCGCGCTGCGGCCTGCGACCACGCCGGGCGGCGAAAGCGAGATCGAGATTTTCACCACGCGGCCGGACACCTTGTTCGGCGCGAAGTTCGTCGCCGTCGCACCCGACCATCCGCTCGCCACGGCGGCAGCAGCGAAGAACGAAAAGCTCGCCGCCTTCATCGTAGAGTGCAAACACCGCGGCACCGCGCAAGCCGAGATCGACACCGCCGAGAAGCTCGGTTTCGACACCGGCATCAGGGCCGTGCATCCGTTCGACGAAAGCTGGCAACTGCCGGTTTATGTCGCCAACTTCATCCTGATGGACTACGGCACCGGCGCGATCTTCGGCTGTCCGGCGCACGATCAGCGCGACCTCGACTTCGTCAACAAGTATGGCCTTGGCAACGTGCCGGTGGTCTGCCCACCCGGCCAGAATCCTGCGACCTTCGTCATCACCGACGAGGCCTACGACGGCGACGGCACGATGATCAACTCGCGCAACGGCTTCATCGATCTGGATGGCATGACCATCGAGCAGGCCAAGGACGAAGTGGCGAAGCGGCTGGAAAGTATCATGCGCGGCAACCGCCCGGTGGCGCAGCGCCAGGTCAACTTCCGCCTGCGCGACTGGGGCGTGTCGCGGCAGCGTTATTGGGGCTGCCCGATCCCGATCATCCATTGCGAAACATGCGGCGTGGTGCCGGTGCCGGCGAAAGACCTGCCGGTGCGGCTGCCCGACGACGTCACCTTCGACAAGCCCGGCAATCCGCTCGACCGCCATCCGACCTGGAAGCATGTCGCCTGCCCACAGTGCGGCGGCGCGGCGCGGCGCGAAACCGACACGATGGATACGTTCGTCGATTCGTCGTGGTACTTCGCGCGCTTCACCGATCCGTGGATTACGACGGCGCCGACCGACCGCAAGGCCGTCGATCATTGGCTGCCGGTCGATCAGTACATCGGCGGCATCGAGCACGCGATCCTGCATCTGCTCTACTCGCGCTTCTTCACCCGCGCGATGAAAGCCACCGGTCACGCCGGGCTCGACGAGCCTTTCGCCGGCCTGTTCACGCAGGGCATGGTGGTGCACGAGACCTACGCCAAGCAAGGCGGCGAGTGGGTGACGCCGGCCGAAGTGAAGATCGAGGGCGCCGACGACAACCGCACCGCGACACTCGCCGCCACCGGCGAGCCCATCGTCATCGGCGGCATCGAGAAGATGTCGAAGTCGAAGAAGAACACCATCGATCCCGACGACATCATCGGCACCTACGGCGCCGACGTGGCGCGCTGGTTCATGCTGTCCGACTCGCCGCCCGAGCGCGACGTCGAATGGACCGAACGCGGCGTGCAGGGCGCGTGGCGCTTCACTAACAGGATCTGGCGGCTGATCGGCGAGGCCGCCGCCATCGCCAAGAACGCCCCGGCGCAGCGTCCCGACTCGTTCAATGAACCAGCGCTTGCACTCCGCAAGGCCGCCCACGGCGCGCTCGCTAAGGTCACCGACGCCATCGAGAAGCTGCACTTCAACGTCTGCGTCGCCCACATCTACGAATTCGCCAATGCGCTCGGCTCGGCGGTGGCGAAACCCGCAACCGCGCCCGATTTCACCTGGGCTGTCGGAGAAGCCGCCGGCATCATGGTGCGGCTGTTCCACCCGATGATGCCGCACCTCGCCGAGGAATGCTGGGCGATGCTCGGCCACCGCACGCTGGTGTCCGATGAGCCCTGGCCCGCGGTCGAGCCGGACTTGCTGGTCGAGAACACCGTGACCCTGCCCGTCCAGATCAACGGCAAGAAGCGCGCCGATGTCACCGTCGCCCGCGAT
>JAFKKQ010000209.1:0-4032 GCA_017304505.1 Hyphomicrobiales bacterium
CGAAATCGTTGCCGCGCTCGACGCGCTGCGGCATCGCTACACCTATGTGTTCACCACCGGCGGCATCGGGCCGACCCATGACGACATCACCGCCGATAGCGTCGCCAAGGCGTTCGGCGTGCCGATCGACGTCGATCCGCGAGCGCGGGACATGCTGCTGGCGCGGATCGCGGAGAAGGATTTGAACGAGGCGCGGCTTCGCATGGCGCGCATCCCCAAGGGCGCCGATCTGATCGTGAACAAGGTGTCGAGCGCGCCAGGCTTTCGCATCGGCAACGTGCATGTGATGGCAGGCGTGCCAACGATCATGCAGGCGATGCTCGACGAAGTGGCGCCGACACTCAAGACCGGCATCAAGATGCTTTCGGAAACCGTGCGCGCCGATGCGCGCGAAGGCGACATCGGCGGCCCGCTCGGTGAGATCGCCAAGGCGTATCCGGATGTGATGATCGGCAGCTACCCCTTCCAGGATGACGGCCGCCCCAACACCAATGTCGTGGTCCGCTCGCGCGATCCGGCCAAGCTCGCCGCTGCCAAGGCTGCCGTCGAAGACATGCTGGCGCGGGTCCGGGCCGGATTAAGGCAGACGGCGTAAACGGCCAAGCGGCGCGCAGGCGAAAGGTAATTTATGGCGGGGCCGCAAGAACAAGCGTTGCCGGCGCAACCGGCGAAATCGTTTCCGGTGTCCTGGGATCAGTTCCACCGCGACGCGCGTGCGCTGGCATGGCGGCTCGCAAGTGCCGGTCCGTTTGTCGCGATCGTCGCGATTACCCGCGGTGGCCTGGTGCCTGCCGCGATCGTGGCGCGTGAATTGAACGTGCGCCTGATCGAAACGGTCTGCGTGGCGAGTTATGACGATACGCGCCAAAGCGAATTGCAGTTGCTTAAGGGCGTGACGCCTGCGGTTGCGAAACTCGGCGGCCGGGGCGTGCTGATCGTCGACGACCTGGTCGACACCGGAAAGACTGCGAAGGTGGTGCGCGAATTGCTGCCGGGGGCGCATTTCGCCACGGTCTATGCCAAGCCGATGGGGCGGCCGCTGGTGGACACATTCATCACCGAGGTGTCGCAGGACACCTGGATTTATTTTCCCTGGGATACGGGACTGGCATTTCAGCCGCCGATCCGCGAGGGTGGAGCTTAATCAACAAGGTCGGGGGAGGGCGCAATGCTCACACGGCGAAATTTCGTAACGGTGGCCGGTCTTTCTTTATTGGCGGGCAGCACCCGCCGGGCGGTGGCGCAGGCTTACCCGACCCAGCCAGTCCGTATCCTGGTCGGCTATCCCGCCGGCGGCGGTGTCGACATCGTGGCTCGTCTTGTCGCCGACCCGATGAAGGAGGCGCTCGGTCAGCCGGTCGTGGTCGAAAACCGCACCGGGGCGGCCGCGATGATCGCGGCTAATGCGGTGGCCAAAGCCGCGCCCGATGGACACACGCTGCTGATGGCGGCCTCAGGCGAGGTCGCGATTAACCACTCACTCTACAAAGAACGAATGACCTACGATCCGGCGAAGGAACTGACGCCAGTGGCGATGATCGGCATCGTGCCGTGCGTGGTGGTGGTCGCCGCGGGCACGCCGGTGCACAACCCGAGGGAACTGGTCGCCTATGCCAAGGCCAATCCCGGCAAGCTGTCATTTTCCTCGTCTGGCGTCGGCAATCCGCAGCATCTGGCCGGTGAATTGATGAACAGCATGGCCGGGATTGACGTGCTCCATGTGCCCTACCGCGGCTCCGCCCCTGCGGTGACTGATGTCGCGACGGGCGCCGTCACCATGAGCTTCTCCAGCCTTGCCGTGGCGCTGCCGTTGATCCAGGCCGGTAAGATTCGCGCCGTGGCCGTTACCTCGCTCGACAAGATGCCGCAGCTACCCGACGTCGAGCCGCTGCAGAGCGGATCACCGGGGCTGAAGGGCTACGAGTTGCTCAACTGGTTCGGAATGTTCGCCACAGCCGGCACGCCATCGGCGGTGGTCGACCGGCTCAACGGCATCGTCGGTAAGGTTTTGACGGAGCCGAAGACCGCGCAAACGCTGACCGTCCAGGGCATCGTCCCGCGCAACATGTCGGCGGCGCAGTTCCAGGCTTTCGTCGCCTCCGACACCAAGAAGTTCGCAGCCATCATCGATAAGGCCAAGATCAAGCTGCCCAACTAGCGCCGGGGCGACGTTCCGCTATGATGGCGGGATAGGCACGAGTCCGGGAGCAGTGAACGGAGGATCGTCATGGACGCCGTTACGCCAAACGCCAAGACCGCCAACGAGCATTCGCACGTCGTTCGTCCGGCCGACATGGAGTGGAAGCCGACCCGTTTTCTCGGCTGCGAAGTCAAAACCTTATTCATGGATCCGCAGACCGGGGTGATGACCGCACTGATGCGGTTTGCGCCGGGCGCTGTGCTTCCCGACCATGAGCACGTTAATGTTGAGCAGACTTACGTCCTGGAAGGGCGGCTGGTGGACAAGGAAGGCCCTGCGGAGGGAACCGAGGCCAAGCAAGGCGAATTCATCTGGCGCGAAGCTGGCAGCCGGCATTCGGCATGGTGCCCAGAGGGTGGGCTGATGCTCGCGATGTTCCAGGTCCCCAACAAGTTCTATGAGAAGGACGGCCGCGTCACCGATCCGACCGGCGAACTTTGGGATGAGGTTTGGGGCCATACCGGCAAAGGATGATCCGCGCTTTCGGCCATGCGGCACGGGATGTTAGAAACGCTTCGGGCCGACGTGGCGGAATCGGTAGACGCATCGGACTTAAAATCCGTTGGGGCGAAAGCCCCGTGCCGGTTCGAGTCCGGCCGTCGGCACCAGTGTCAATCGTGAGCGTATGATGGCCGCGTTCGGTGCATGATCAAAGGCGGAGGGGATGCCGCCGAAGATGAATTGCGGGAGCAAGCCATGAGCATGAAGACTATCCTGGTTCCGATGGAGCCGCGCGAGGGGATGACGGCTGTGCTGGACACAGCACTGTTGTTGGCGAGAAAGTGCGACAGCTATATCGAAGGTTTCCCGTTGCGGTTCGGCATCAGCGAGTTTGTCGCGGTCGATCCGGCGGGGTCCATTCCACTGGAATCATATCGGCAGGAAAGCATCGAGGAGGCGGCCCAGGCGCGCCGGCTGTTCGAAACATTCATGCAGACGAGCGGCGTGCCCCGGTCGGCCGGTGCGGGAGCCGGGCTGTCTTGCGGCTGGCTTGAAGACGCGCCGGAGGGCGAGAGCTTCGTCGGCAGCTACGGCCGCGTGTTCGACGTGACGGTGCTGAGCCGGCCCGATGCCAACACCATCGGCCTGCACAACCGCGCCATCGAGTCGGGCCTGTTTGAAAGCGGGCGGCCAGTGTTGCTGTCGCCGCCGGTGGCACCGAAACGGATCGCCACCAACATCATGATCGCCTGGAACAACAGCACCGAACAGGCGCGTGCGACTGCATTTGCCATGCCGCTGCTGCGGGAGGCGGAGCGGGTGACGGTCCTGGGTGTGACCGGCGGATCGGTGGCCGGTCCCCCGGCCGAGCAGTTGATGGCTTATCTGCAACGCAACGGCATCGCAGCCAAGATGATGACTACGCCGACCAGCGACCGCGGTGCGGGCGCAGCGATTCTTGCCGCCGCGAAGTCCGAAGGATGCGATCTGCTGGTCAAGGGCGCCTATACCCAGAGCCGGCTGCGGCAGATGATCTTTGGCGGTGCCACCAGTCACATCCTGGCGAATGCCGAACTGCCGGTTCTGATGGCGCACTAACGAACCGGCCGCTCGGGGTTCACGCGGCCGGTTGCTGTTCGAGCTTGCGACGCATTTGCGAGACCCAGACCTCCATCGGCTGACAGGTCGGGTCCTGCTTGACCAAGGCTTCGGTCTTGGCGCGGATCACATCGGCCGGCTCGGTGAGGTCGAGCGGTTCGCCGAACGGCTGGCTGACGTGCCACGGCGACGAGCAGTAGAGTTCAACGCGATTGCCCTCAGGATCGGCGAAATAGATGCTCCAGGCGTTGCCGTGATTGCGTGGGTCGAGCTTCTTGACGCCCTCCTTCACC
>JAFKKQ010000209.1:4044-6917 GCA_017304505.1 Hyphomicrobiales bacterium
ACGACACCTGATTGATGGGGGTATGCACGGCGTCCTTCGGCCGCCCCGCCGCAATCGCGATCTGGTGATGTTCGATCGGACTGCGGCTGAGGAAGGCGACATCGAAACCGCGCTTGGAGTGCCCGCGGTCGGTGACGATCAGGCCGAACACGCGGGAGTAAAAATCGACCATCGTGTCGAGGTCGAAGGCGAAAAGGCCGAAGTGGCAGAGCTGAGCATCGGGCAGCTTGTTCATCGACGTCTCTCCGTTCGGGGCGCATCATTGGGCAACCGCAAGGCCGGTCCCGTCAACGCCAGACTTCGGCCTGGATTTTTTACTTTTATGCGCTAGGGCAACGGCCACAGGCCCTGTGGCTGTGCGGCAATCCGGGATGTTCGCTCCGTAAATGGCAAACGATATCAAATTGTTGCGCCAGGATCTTGTGGTCCGCGGGCGTCTGCTGCTGGGCTTTGCCGCGGTTGTGTTCCTGGCCACGGGCCTGGCAGGCTGCGGTTCGGTCGGCTCGCTGGCCGAAGGCGATGCGTTTGTCGCGCCGAATAAATACGCAATGTACACCTGCCCGGAGCTCAACGACCGCGCCAAAGCGGTTCAGGCGCGGCAGGTCGAACTGGAGCAGGTGATGGACCGCGCGGCGCAAGGAGCCGGCGGTGCGTTCGTCAATGCCATCGCCTATCGCACGGAGTATGCGCAAACGCGCGGCGAGCTTCGGTTGTTGGCCAAGGCGGAAGAAGAGCGGCAATGCGCCGTGCGCAGCCAATGGTCGAGCGGGCGTGCGGTGTTCTGAAGGATAGCCCTACCTAAACGCGATTAGCCAAGTCGTTGGCGCGCCAACGCCGCACCTTTGCCGAGCGCGTCGAGCTTGGCGAGCGCAATATCGCGGCGCATCGGCGCCATGCCGCAATTCGTCCCCGCAATGATGCGTTCGCGCGGAACGTGAGCGAGTGCGGCTTCGATGGTGGCGGCCACATCCTCCGGTGCCTCCACGGTGTCGGTGGCGACGTCGATGACGCCGATCTGCACATCCTTGCCCTTGAGCAGGCCGAGGAGCTGGATCGGCACCTTGGAGTGGATGCACTCGACCGACACTTCGGTCAGTCGGCTTGCCGCGAGCGCCGGAAAGATCGCCTCATATTGTCGCCACTCGCCGCCGAGCGACGCCTTCCAGTCGATGTTGGCCTTGATGCCGTAGCCGTAGCAGATGTGCACGGCGGTGGCGCAGCGAAGGCCCGCGGTGGCGCGATGCAGCGCTTCGACGCCCCATTCGGTGACCTCCTTCATATAGACGTTGAAGGCCGGCTCATCGAACTGGATGGTGTCGACCCCATCGGCTTCGAGCGCACGGGCCTCCTGGTTGAGGAGATCGGCGAAGGCGAAGGCCATCGCCACGCGGTCGCCGTAGTGTTTGTCGGCGATGGTGTCGACGATGGTCATCGGGCCGGGCAGGGTGATCTTGAGCTTGCGCTTGGTGTGGGCCCGGGCGTGGCGCGCTTCCGCGCCGTGTACGCGACCCTTAAGCGTGAGCGCACCCGTGACGACTGGCACCATGGCTTTGTAGCGGTCGTTGCGGATGCCCATCTCGACCTTGTGGGCGAAGTCGATGCCGTCGACGTACTCCAGGAAGCCGTGGACGAAATGCTGGCGCGATTGTTCGCCGTCGGTGACGATGTCGATGCCGGCGTCCTCCTGCCATTTCACCGAGAGCAAGGTCGCATCGAGCTTGCCTGCGGCAAGATCGCTGCCGGAAAGCTGCCACTGTGGCCACAGCTTGTCGGGTTCAGCGAGCCATGACGGCTTGGGCAGGGAGCCTGCGATCGTGGTGGGAAACATGCAGATCGGCTCTTCTCGGTTCATTGTGTGCGGGGCGGCATCACGCGCTCATCATAGAGCCAATCGTAACGGCGCAGCATCATGTTCCCTCCGCTGAGCCGCAGGATCAGGTCGCGAAATGCCGCGCCTGCGCCGGCGTGGTAAACGCGGCCGTTGCTGCGCGCCGCATGCTGTACTCGCGCGGTGCGATTGCGCCGGACTTGTTCGTAACGCTGCATTGCTGTCGCGGGATCATCGGCATGGCGCGCAAAGAAATTCGCCAGCACCGCCGCATCTTCGATGGCCATTGCCGCACCCTGGGCGAGGAACGGCAGCATCGGATGCGCGGCGTCACCCAGCAGCGTCACCGGGCCGTCGGACCAGCGTCCGAGCGGAGGGAGATCGTACAGCGCCCACTTCTGCCAGTGCTCCGGCAACGCGAGGAACCGCCGCGCTGCCTCCGACCACCGCGAATAACGCGCTAGCAGTTCGTCGCGCCGTCCCTCGGCGTTCCAGCCCGGTTCGGCCCAACGGTCGGTGACGATGGCGACCATGTTGATCTGCGTCCCGGCTTTCACCGGGTAGTGGACCAGATGTGCGTCGCGCCCGAGCCAGAGCTGCGCCTCGGCGGCGCGGAACGCTGGCTCGACAGCGGAGGCGGCGGCCATTGCCCGCCACGCGGTGCGATGCTGGAATTGCGGTTGTGCGCGATGTCCGAGCCGGGCCCGCAGCGCTGACCACAAGCCGTCGGCGCCGATCAGCGCCATGCCCTCGTGTCCAGCGGCAACGACACCGCTGCCATTCACGGTGAAGTCCTCGACCCGCGTGCCAAGCCGCAGCGTGATGGCAGGCTCCGCCTCAACCGCTTCGATCAGCGCTGCTTGCAGATCGCCGCGGTGGATCGACCAGTACGGCGCGCCGTAGCGCCGTTCGGCATCATCGCCCAGTGGGATGCGCGCGAGCGGTCGGCCGTCTGCGGTCTTGATCGCGACGGCTTGCGGAATCGAGGCATTGCGCCGCAGACGTTCGCCAAGACCCAGACCGATCAGAATGCGGGTGGCATTTG
>JAFKKQ010000210.1 GCA_017304505.1 Hyphomicrobiales bacterium
CTTTGCAGCCTGGACATGCTGGTCGGCCTCGATGAACCCGACAAGCAGGGCATTCACCAGGACGTTGTACGGCGCAAATTCCTGCGACAGCGCCTTGGTCATCGCCATGCCGGCCGCACGTGAGACCGAGGTCGGCATGCTGTTCGCCCGCGGCGCTTTCGCGCCAATGTTGAGTACATTGATGATGCGGCCCCAACGCCGCTCCTTCATCTGCGGCACAACCAACCGAATGAGCCGCCCAGCCGCGCACAGCTTCTGCTCGATATCGTCATGCAGGATCTGGTCGGTCACCTTCTCGAAGGCCATCGCCCGCGAGGTTCCGGCGTTGTTCACGATGATGTCGACCTTGCCGAACGCCTTCATGGCCTCATCATAAGCACGCTGGATATCGGCGGCCGCGCCAACATCCCCCGAAATTCCGATCACGCGCGCCTTCGCCTTGGCCTTGACGGCTTTGACCGCCTCATCGAGCGTCTCCCTGCTGCGCGCGATAATGGCAACGTCGGCACCGGACGCGGCAAACCGCGTCGCCACGGCAAAGCCAATGCCGTTGCTGCCACCGGTGACTATGGCAGATCGGCCGTCCAAACTGATTTCCATTGAACTCCCCTCAACTCACGGGACTACGGACGCCCGGCGTGCGCCGAGCCGATCAGACCACCGCCCGGATCTTTTCGCGCGCAGAAGCCACGCCCGTTCCTTCAAGCGTGGACACCACCACTTGATTTCGACCCTGCCGCTTGGCGGCATAAACCGCCATGTCGGCGCGCTGTGTCAGGGTGTCGATATCGTAACCGAAGATTTCGGTCGAAGCGATGCCGAGACTGACCGTGGCCCTGACCGGTCCCCCCGCAACATCGGTCGGCGTCACCTCGAACTGATGCCGGATGCGCTCCGCGACGCGGTGCGCCTGCTCCGTGTTGGTGTGCGGCAACAGACAGCAAAACTCCTCACCGCCCATGCGGAACACAAAATCCGTCGGGCGGATACAGCCATTCACGACATTGACGAAATTCACCAGGACGTTGTCCCCGGCGGAATGGCCGAACTCATCGTTGAGCGATTTGAAACGATCGAGGTCGAGAAACAAAAGACAAAGCGGCGCACGCTCATACTGATGACGCCTCAGCAAGCGCTCGCCGCGCAAGATGAAAGCGCGGCGATTCAACGCGCCGGTCAACGGATCGGTCAGGGCTTGGATACGCTGATCGAACTCAAGGCGCTCTTTCGACATCGAAACAAGGAGCACCGCCAATAAAATGGCGTGAGCAAACATGAGCAGGTTGAACGCACCGAGCCAGCCGGGCTGGGCCGGCAATGCGCCGATAGGAAACGGCAGCATGCCAACCAATGGCACTCGCACCGCAAACACCAATGCAAGCGACGAGAAAATGATAATGACCGGCCAGCGCGACGGCAACTGTTCGCGCCGCCCCCACCAGCATTCGACGGCGGACATGGCGACCAGCGGTGTAACGAAGAGTGAAGAGGCAATGATCCGGAATGAAACGGACGCCATGAACGGTGATACCAGGCAAAGCGCAAGCCAGAGCAGAGGGGCTGCAAGCACCGGGCTCCACAGCGGCCGCCGAAGGTTGAACGCACGGGAGCCCTGCCAACAGCAGGCGAAGGCCGCGACCAAAGCAGCATTGCCGATGCCGATTGTCAGGAAATTCTCCCCTATCTTGCGCAGGATGAACAACGTCGCCGTCACACTGCCAAGGAGGAGCGTCGCACTCCACCATGCGAACCAGAGCGCGTGGCGATTCTTGAGCCAGAAGACGACAAACAGCGCGCCGAGCAAAAGCTTGGCGCAAAGGCCGAACAGCAAAACCGTGAAAGAATCAATCGCCATATTCGAACGCCGGCCCCGCGAATCAGGGGGCTCACTTTACCGGAGATCAGGCGTCGAGCCTCACCACCACACCGCTACAACTGTAAGGCCGTCTAGCGGTCCGCCACAATCAAGGTTTCACGGTAAACGTCCGGCTTGAAGCCCACCAGCGTATGGCTGCCGGATTCAAGCACGGGCCGCTTGATCATGGAAGGCTGCGCCAACATCAGCGCTATCGCCTTGCGGGCATCGAGAGCCTGCTTATCCCGTTCAGGCAGCTTGCGGAACGTCGTCCCGGCGCGGTTGAGCAGCATCTCCCAACCGACCTTCCTGCACCAGCGTTCCAGCCGCTCGCGCTCAATTCCCTCGGCCTTGTAGTCGTGGAAGGTATAGGCCACACCCTGTTTGTCGAGCCAAGCGCGGGCCTTCTTCATCGTGTCACAATTCCTAATACCGTAAATCGTTGTGGTCATGCTGATCCCTGCGTCAAACGCCCAGGCCGATCATGTTGGCGGCGATCCCTATCCCCGGAACACAATAGGCATTCCGAAATCACAGATCGATAAAGTCGATCGCTTGTTCCCTCATGGATCTGGCGAGATCGACGACGTGCCGGTGATGGGTAAACAGGATGACCTGCTGCTTTTGGCCGGCCATCGCCAACAGCCGGAGCGCCGCCAACGTGCGGTCTTCATCGAAACTGGTGAGCAGATCGTCGCCGATGAACGGCATCGGTTCCGACGCCCGGCGTTCCAGCAATGCCAGCCGTAACGCCAGAAAAAGCTGATCGCGCGTCCCCTCGCTCAGCCCGGCGACCTGCACCCGCTCGCCGTCGGCACGCTGCGCCACCAGCATGGGCTGGTCGTCATCGCCATAGTCGACGCCCAGGCCGGAAAACGCATTCCCGGTCGCTTTCGCGAACAACAGGCTGGCCCGCGCGATCAGCGGGTCCTGAACCTTCGCGCGATGCCGCTCGATGGCGTGCGTGGCCAGTTTGGATGCGGCGGACCGCAGCAGCCAACGTTCGGCAACAGACAAGAGTTCGGCATTCGCTTCGGCGCGCTCCGCCGCCGCCGCTCCGGCATCACGGCCCTTGAGAAGCACATCGAGTTCGCCTCGCTTTTGCTGGTGAAAGGCAGAGGCATCGGCGATGTCCTTGAGCAACTGCCCCTGCCGAACCTCCTCGCGCTCGATGTTGCCGGGCAGTTGATCGAGATCGAGACCCTCCTGCTCCTGTCGCAGCACCGTCTCATCACGGCCGTCGCCGATCTCGTGCAGGTCGCGCCGCAACGCAGCACTTTCGGTTTCCAACTGATGCCTGAGCGTCAGGCGCTCGACTGCGCCGGCCAGTGCCGCGTCGTCGACCAAGTCCAAAGACCGGCGGGCGTTATCCAGCACCGTCGCACTCGACGCGCGCTGTACCATCAGCGGCCGCATTCCGCATCGCGGCAAGCTGTGCCGAAAGCCGCGCCAGGGCCTCCTGAGCGGGCTCGCCGGCCAACGATGGCGCGACGCGCTCCACGATTGCGAACACGTCGTGATCGAACGCGCGCAGATCGGCTTCGATGGTGTCGACGCTGCGGCTCTCGCGCTCGTGGCTCGCCTTGGGGACGGCGACCGAATGCCAGACCGCAAGCGCCGCCTCGGCTTGCGCCGGCGTCGCCTCACCGGCCAAACCGATGGCCGCCATAGCTGCCGGCCATATTTTTTGCTGCCCGGCAAGCGCCGCATGAGCCGCCGTACGCGCAGCCTCCGCCTCGGCGAGATCGCGGGCGATCCGCCGTTTCTCTACAGCGCGGGCCTTGGCATCGGCCCACGCCTGCTGCAATTCGTCGAAGCGGGTCTTGGCCTCCCGGAACAAAACAGCCGGCGGAAGCGCCGGATCGGGGGCGCGGCCGACGCTTTCGAGGAACGAGGCAACAGCGGTCTTGCCGGCATCGAGACGAGCCGCCAGCGCGCCGACCTCCGCTTTTTTCCCTTCCGATTTTTCAAGACGGCCGAGAATGCCGTCGAGGCGCGCGCGCCAGCGCAGCATCTCCGCGGGGCCGCGCGGCGCAAGGCCGGACGCCGCCCAGCTCTGCATCCAGGCGGCGTCCGCTTCAGCACGCTTTGCCTGCGCATCCGCCAGATCGGCGGCTGCGCGCTCGCGTTCGCCGCGGTTCGCGGCAAGACGCTGCAGCGCATTCTCATGGCGCGCGGCACGCTCGGTATCGGTCAGCAGCCGGTCGGTGATGCGATCGACCGCATGTGAGGAGCGCACGACATCGCCAAGCCGCCGCTCGCGGTCGGCGTGGTCGGCGTCCAGCGCGGCGCGCAAGCCATCGAATTGCGCATCGCGCGCGCGTCGCGCCTCGAGAAGGTCGGCCCGTGTCGGCACGGCTCCGGCGTGCGACAGCCCCGCCAGTTCCGTCTCGGTCGCTGCGATCGCGCTGTCGGCCGCAGCGAGCGCGTCGGCCAACCGCCTGGTCTCGCCCTCGGCATATTCGGCCGCACGCGCGTGCGCCTCGATGGTGGGACCGTCCGGGAGCGGCAGCGCCCGGAGCCCGTCGAGCGCGCCGGGCGACGGGTCGAGCGCCGCCGTCGCGGCCGTCAGGCTGTCCATCTCGGTTTTGAGCGCCGCGGTTTCCCAGTACAGCCGGTCGGCTTGCGCCGGAATGTCGTCGACGATCGTGTTCCTGTCGGGCCCGCTCATGCCGCGCATCGGCATCGGCCGCCGCCTGAGCGGCGCGTCTTTCCTTTTCAATCAGGTCGCGTGCGTGCGCCAGCGCCGGATCGGTCGGCAATCGATCCAGCAACTCGCCATGCGAGGCGAGGCCGAGACGCCGCGCGGCATCGTTCAGCGTCGCCTCCGCCGCCTCCCGCGCCTGCCGGCGCCGCGGCAGGTCGTCGATCGCTTTGCGCACCGCGCCGAGCCGCTCGCGCAGCGCGTCGATGGCCTCGCCTTCCGACAACAACGTTTCGTCCACCGCCAGCGCCGCAATCGCCCCGAAGTCCGCCGCTTCGGCCGCGTCCAGCGCGGCAATGTCTCGCGCCGATGCCGCGTCGGCATCGAGCGCATTGCTCCATTCCGCGACGGACTGCGCCGGCACCGTTGGAAGATCGGAAAACGCTTTCAGCTCGGCGCCGACCGCTTCGAGCCGCGCCAGCTTGGAGCGCACCCGCAACGTCCGCTGCCAGCGCGCCAGCATGCCGCCGCTGCCGGCATGCTCGGCGTTCAGCGCGTCGAGGCGTTCGCGCGCCTCGCGAACGTCTGTCTCCAACTGCTGCAGCGCTTCGCGGGTGACGATGGCGTCGCGCAGCATCTTGTCGGCGGCATCGCGTCGGTCGGCCGCGGCATAGAATGGCTTGCCGGTGGAGCGGCGCGGTGTGAACAGATCGTCGGCCTCGTTCCGCAACCTTGCCCCAATCTGCGACAGCGCCGCCATCCCGGCGGAACTCGCGGCCAGCGTTTCCGCCAGCCGCCCGCCGGCTTTCAGCAATTCGTGGCCGCCCTGCCGCAACCCCTCCGCCGTCAGGCCGAACTCGCGGCTGAAAACCTCGCGCGACAGGCCATTGAGGAGCGGGACAAGAAGATCGTCGGGCAACGGCTGATCGGCGGCATCGACCAGCGTGTTCTTCATGCCCTTGCGCCGGCGCGCGATAATCGTACGGCCATCCGAGTGACGAAACGCTCCGCCGATGCGCAGCGTCCTGCTGTCGTGCCGAAAATCATAGGTGGTCCGCGGATTAAAGCCGAACAGCAAATCGCCGACCGCGGATAACACCGATGTCTTTCCGGCCTCATTGGCGCCATGCACAATGTGCAGTGTCGCGTCCGGCCGGAACACGAGCGCGCGGTCTGCGAAGATGCCGTAACGCTCGATCGTCAGACGTTCGATCCTCACGACAGCTCTCCAGCCCGCAACGCACGCCCATCGTCGGCGAGCGCCCGAAGCGTCTCCGATTGATCCAGGTCGTCGTGCAAGTCCCTCGGCAGCTTGGCCCTGATCGTCTCGATCAATTCGGAAAGGATCTCGGCAAAACGCGGGTCTCCAGCCGCCTCCGCCAGCAGGCTCTCCACATCAAGGGATTCGGCGGATGGCAGCGGACCGGGCGAACACGGCGGCGAGGTCTTGACCTTGAGTTGCTCGACCCAACAGTCATCGGCAATCCGGAAGCCGCTCGCTCGCACGTCGTCCTGCAACAACTCGCGCCGCGCAACGAGACGATTGTGCAGCGACGTCGCGCCGGTCAGGGTGACGCGCGCGGCCAGCGGACGCCCCTCACCTTCGGCATGGGCTCCGGCCAGCCCGGCGGCGATCCGGGTCACGACATCGTTTTCGCTTTCAACGCCGGTCACATCGACAGGGACCTGAGCCCAGCGCGCGCCATCGAGTGCGATCGGCGTCACATTCACGATACGGCCGTCCTCGACGGTCACGCGCATGGCGCCCTTCGCGCCGGCTTCCCGCACGCTTCGCCCCTGCAGGTTGCCGGGGTAGACGATCCACGGATCGCGGCAGACGATCTCGGAGGCATGCACATGCCCGAGCGCCCAATAGTCGTAGCCGAACCGCTTGAGGTCCTCGACGCTGCAGGGCGCATATCCCTGGTGGCCGCGTGTGCCATCGAGCGACGTGTGCAGCACACCGATGTTGAGCCAACCCTCACGACGCGCAGGATAAGTTTCGACGAAATCAGCGGTGAGCCGGTGAGGAAAGCTGCGCCCATGCAGCGCAACCCGATGCGACTCGAGCGTGAATGTCGCCGCGGTCCTCGACGGAAACACCCGCACCGTGTCGGGATATGGCAGATCGCGGGACATCACGCTCTCGGCGTCGTGGTTTCCCTTCACCACGAAGGTCGGAATGCCCTCGCGATGCAGCGCGCCGATGGCGCGTACGAAAAACAGCCCGGTGGTGACATCTTTCCAGTCGCCATCGAAGACATCGCCCGCCACGATCAGAAAGGCCGCGTTGCTGTCGATCGTCGCCGCGATCAGCGATTCCACCGCGCGGCGTCCGGCGCGGGCAAAGCGCTCGGCCACCGCCTTGTCCTTCAGGCTGAGCCCGGCGAGCGGACTGTCGATATGGAGATCGGCGGCATGAATGAAGGTGAAGCCCATGACGCGCGAGTCCTAGCGGTCTCGGAAAAAGGCGGCCCTGACCAAGAGCATCAGGGTGACCGGCGTCGTCACGGTCATGAAGACTGCGATCAGGACCTCATGGATCACAGGACGGGTTTGCAACACGGAGAACCAGAGAATCGAGGCAGCCAGTGTAGCTCCCGTTCCCAGCGTGGAGCCAAGAGTCGGCGCATGAACCCTTGAATAGAAATTACGAAGCCGCAGCAGCCCAACCGAGCCGATCAGCGTGATCGAGGCGCCGAGCAACAACAGCGCCGCCGTCAGCAGCGCGACCCAATCCGGCATGGCGGCGGTTTGCATCATTCGATCACCTCGCCGCGCATCAGGAATTTCGCAAATGCCGCGGTTCCGGCGAAACCAAGCAAGGCGATCAGGAGCGCGGCATCGAAATAGAGTGTGCTCCCCGTGCGAATGCCAAAGGTCAGGACGAGAAGCATACCGCCGACGTACAGGGCGTCGAGTGCCAGAACCCTATCCTGCGCCCTGGGGCCTCGAAGCATGCGGAAGGCCGCGCAAGCCATCGCCAACGCCAGAACCACTTGAGAAATGGTGATCGACCAGCCGAGAATGGATACGCTCATTCAAAAATCTCCATGAGAAGCCGTTCGTAGCGATTCTTGATGGTCTGGATCCAAGTGTTTTCGTCGATGACATCGAGCACGTGGATCACCAGCAGCCCTTCGGCGGAATCCAAACGCACCCAGATCGTACCCGGCGTGGCGGTGATGATGCAGGCCAGTGCGGCGAGGCCGTTCGGGCTGCGCAATTCCAGAGGAATCGTCACAAAGCCCGACGTATGACAAAGCGGTCCTGGACGCAGGATAATCTTCGCCACGGCAATGTTGGAGCGGACGATATCGGCGAAGACCCAACCCGCCAACCGGACCACGGCTCCCGGGCGCCGCCATCCGGCGCGCGGGACCTCCAGGTTCGCCATCACGAGCGGCGCCAGGAACCCCAGGACAACGCCAAGCGCGATGTGACTGGCTCCCACGGATTGGTTGAGCAGGAGCCACAACGCCAGCAGCGCGACCGACAAGCGAGGATAGGGAAGCCAGCGGGTCATGAGCCACCGCCCCGCCTGGCGGGCTGCACGCGCGGCGCCGCCATAACGCTGCGGACATAATCCTGCGGAAGGTGCAGGCTCTGTGCCGTGCTGCGCATGAACTGCATGACGGAACCGGCCTGAACGGTGAGCCCGATGCACATGAGCAGCAGCACGGCAATCGGCGCAACCTCGATCACCCTGACGCGCGGAATGGTGCTTTCAAGCGGCAGCCAGAACGTCCGGATTCCGGCGCGGGCCATCGCGATAATGCCGGCCAGCCCGGAGACCAGCAGAAGCGCGATCAGCGCCCAGGATGCGGCGACTGCGAAATCGCCAGCGCCCGCTGTGTCGGGGATTTGGAATAATGCCCCCAACAACAAGAATTTCGCGACAAATCCCGACAGCGGCGGCTGGCCGGACAGCAGCAACGCGCAGCAGACAAACCCAACGCCG
>JAFKKQ010000211.1 GCA_017304505.1 Hyphomicrobiales bacterium
CGACCTCGACGTGGCCGGCCGCCGCGCCCGCGTGCAGCCGGGCATCGTGCTCGACGACCTGAACCGGCAACTCAAGACGCATGGCTTGTGGTTTCCGGTCGACGTTTCGACCGCCTCGCGCGCCACCATCGGTGGCATGACCGCCAACAACTCCTGCGGCGGCCGCTCGCTGCGCTACGGCAACACCCGCGAAAACGTACTGTCCATCGACGCGCTGCTGGCCGACGGCGCCAAGGCGCATTTCGGCCCGGTGGCGCCGGACCTGTCGGATGTGCCGGACCATTCGCCGTTGCGGCCGCTGGCGCACGATCTGTTCGCGCTTGGCCGCCGCGAAGCGGACGAGATCGCCGCGCGATTCCCCAAGGTGCAGCGCCGCGTCGGCGGCTACAACATCGACGCACTGGTGCCGGGACGCAACGACGTCAACCTCGCGCATATCCTGGTCGGGTCGGAAGGGACACTGGCATTCTCGACGGCCGTCGAGATCAAGCTTTCGCCGCTGCTCGGCAAGCGCGCGGTCGGCGCTTGCCATTTCGGCAGTTTTCACGAGGCGATGGCGGCGGCGCAGCACATCGTGAAGCTCGGGCCTATCGCTGTCGAATTGGTCGACGCCACCATGATCGGGCTGGCGCGCGACATTGCGATGTTCCGGCCGACGCTTGAGGCGTTCGTGAGAGGGCAACCGCAGGCGCTGCTGCTGGTGGAATTTGCCGAGGAGCCGGACGAGAACGAGCGCCGCCTCAAACGCCTGCACGAATTGATGGGCGATCTCGGCTTCGACTGGCGCAACGACGGCGCGAAGTGGGGCGGAGTCGCCGACGTGCTCGATCCCAAACTGCAAACCGCGATCACCGAGCTTCGCACCGCCGGCCTCAACATCATGATGTCGATGAAGGATCAGGGAAAGCCTGTGTCTTTCGTCGAGGATTGCGCGGTGCCGCTGGAGCATCTCGCCGACTACACCGCGCGGCTGACCGATGTGTTCGAGAAAAACGGTACGCATGGCACCTGGTATGCCCACGCTTCGGTCGGCTGCCTGCATGTGCGGCCGATTCTCAACCTGCGGCTTGAGAAGGACGTGAAGGCGATGCGCGCCATCGCCGAGCAGGCGTTCGCCTTTGTGCGCGAATACAAGGGCTCGCACGCCGGCGAGCACGGCGACGGCATCGTGCGCTCGGAATTTCACGAGTTCATGTTCGGCAAGCAACTGGTGCGCGCGTTCGAGGAGGTGAAGGACCGCTTCGACCCGAGCGGTCTCTACAACCCCGGCAAGATCGTACGTGCGCCGAAATTCGACGATCGCAGCCTGCTGCGCTATCCGCCAGGTTACGCGGCGCAGGAGATCGCGACGAAGCTCGATTGGTCCGCCTACACGGGAAGCGGCGGCGGATTCCAGGGCGCGGTGGAGATGTGCAACAACAACGGCGCCTGCCGTGCTGCCGCCGGCGGCGTGATGTGCCCGAGCTATCGCGTGACGCGCAACGAGCGCGACGTGACGCGCGGCCGCGCCAATACGCTGCGGCTTGCGATCAGCGGCCAGCTTGGGCCGGAGGCGTTCACCTCCGATGAGATGGTGGAGACGCTCAAGCTCTGTGTGTCATGCAAGGGCTGCCGCCGCGAATGCCCGACCGGCGTGGACATGGCGCGGATGAAGATCGAGGTTCAGGCGGCGCGCGCGGCGAAGTTCGGGCTTTCGCTGCATGACCGGCTGGTGGGTTATCTGCCGCGCTACGCGCCCTATGTCGCGAAGCTGCCGTGGCTCTTGAACTTGCGCGACAGACTGCCCGGCGCGGCCAAGCTGTCGGAGACGGTGGCAGGTTTCAGCGCGCGGCGCTCGCTGCCAAAATGGCGCTCCGACGTGTTCGATGAGCGTGCGCAGGCGGCAGGCGAGGGAGCAAATGGCGAGGTCGTCCTGTTCGCCGACACGTTCAATCGCTACTTCGAGCGTGAGAACATCGACGCCGCGCTGGCGGTTCTGGAAGCGGGCGGTTATCGCGTTCACGTTGCCAAACCCGCCGACAATTCATCACGCCCGCTTTGTTGTGGGCGGACGTTTCTTTCCATCGGTAAGGTGGACGAGGCCCGCAAAGAGGCCGAGCGCACGCTTGCGGCGCTCGAACCGTTTGTTTCACGTGGCGTTCCGGTCGTCGGCCTGGAACCGAGCTGCCTGTTGAGCTTCCGCGACGAGGTGCCTGCGATGATCAAGGGGGACGGCCCAAAGCAGCTCGCCGATTGCGCCGTGACCTTCGAGGAGTTTCTTGCGCGCGAGTCCAAGGCGCGGCGGCTGAACTTGCCGCTGAAGAAAATCGCGGACCGCGCGTTGGTTCACGGCCACTGCCATCAGAAGGCGTTCGATGCCTTTGGCGCGGTGACAACCGTCCTCAACCTGGTACCGGGCCTCAACGTCGAGCCGGTCGAGTCGAGTTGCTGCGGCATGGCCGGGGCGTTCGGCTATGCCGCGGACACCATCGACGTATCGATGGCGATGGGCGAATTGTCGTTATTGCCCACCGTCCGCAAGGCCGATGCCAGCACACTGATCGTGGCCGACGGCACCTCTTGCCGCCATCAGATCCACGACGGGGCGGATCGCGACGCCGTCCACGTCGCACGGGTGCTGGCGATGGCGCTCCAGTAAAGCGGCGCTGTGTCCCAGTGGCGTGGGACGCTCAGAGTGAAAATACTCGCAACACGGGTGTTTACTGGATCGTCCGCTTTCGCGGATGATGGCGCCCTCACGGGAGAAACGCCGATGCCCTTGCCGCTGCTGCCGACCTCCCTGGTCGGCTCCTACGCCCAGCCCGACTGGCTGATCGACCGCAAGAATCTCGCCGGGCGTTTTCCGCCGCGGGTGCGGGTCAAGGAGCTGTGGCGTGTCGCTCCCGAGCATCTGGCCCAGGCGCAGGACGACGCTACCCTGCTCGCCATCCGCGACCAGGAGCGCGCCGGCCTCGACATCGTCACCGACGGCGAGATGCGGCGTGAGAGCTATTCCAACCGTTTTGCCACCGCGCTCGAAGGCGTCGACATCGACAATCCGGGCACGGCGCTCGACCGATCCGGCCATCCCAATCCGGTGCCGCGCATCGCCGGCAAGGTGCGGCGCAAGCATCCGGTCGAAGCGGACGATGTGAAGTTCCTGCGCGCCAACACCACGCGCACCATCAAGATCACGGTGCCCGGCCCGTTCACCATGTCGCAGCAGGCGCAGAACGATTTTTATAAAGACGAGGAAGAAATGGTCCTCGACTACGCTGCGGCGGTCAACGCCGAGATCAAGGACCTGTTCGCGGCCGGCGCCGACATCGTGCAGATCGACGAGCCCTACATGCAGGCGCGGCCGGAGAAGGCGCGCAAGTATGGGCTCAAGGCCTTCAACGCCGCGCTCGATGGCGTCAAGGGCACGACGGCGGTTCATATCTGCTTCGGCTATGCCGCGGTGATCCACCAGCGCCCTGAAGGCTATTCATTCCTGCCGGAGTTCGCCGACACGCCGGTGCAGCAAGTCTCGATCGAAACCGCGCAGTCCGGGCTCGACTGCTCGATCCTGGTAAAGCTGCCCGGCAAGACGGTGATCCTGGGCGTGCTCGACCTGTCCGATATGAGCGTGGAAGCGCCGGAAACCGTGGCCGCCCGCATCCGCCGCGCGCTGCCTTATGTTTCGCCGGAGCGGATCGTGGTCGCGCCGGACTGTGGCCTGAAATATCTTCCTCGCGATGTAGCGTTCGGCAAGATGCGTGCAATGGTCGAGGGTGCGAGCATTGTGCGCAACGAACTCACCAAATAGGCGCAGCGCCCGCGCGGAGATGTATCAATGCCTCTTCCCCTTCTTCCCACGACCCTCGTCGGTTCATACCCGCAGCCGGATTGGCTGATCGACCGCGAGCGGCTGTCGAAGCAGGTGCCGCGCGTGCAGGCGAACCTATGGAAGGTCGGCGCCGGCGAACTTGAAGCAAAGCAGGACCAGGCCACGCTCGAGGCGATCCATGATCAGGAGCGCGCCGGGCTCGATATCGTCACCGATGGC
>JAFKKQ010000212.1 GCA_017304505.1 Hyphomicrobiales bacterium
AAGCCAAGGCGGCCGGCGAGGATGTCGTCGTCGCCCGCTTCCGCAACGGCCACGATGCAACGCTTTGGCCGCTGCGCATCACCCGCCGCTATGGGATCACATATGCGAGCGACCTCGCCGCGCCGCTTGGCCAATACGGCGATGTGCTCGGGGCGCCGCCGAGGGCGCGCGACATCGCCGCTCTCGCTGCCGGCCTCAAGACGCGCTACCGCGTCGACGTGCTGCAGACACGGCGGGTGCGCGCCGACAGCGGGCTTGCCGATGCGCTCGCCGCGGCAGGCGCCCACCGGCACGGCGCCGTCTCCGCGCCCTTCATCGACTTGTCCGCTTTCGCGGACTTCGCCGCCTACGAGGCGCAAGCGAGCCGCCACACGCGGCGCAATCGCCGCCAGCGCCGGCAAAAACTCGAAGCGGCGCACGGGCCGATTACCTTTTCCGTCGTGCGCTCACACGAAGCGCCGGAAGCGCTGCGCATCGCGATCGCTTGGAAGCGGCAGTGGCTGGCACGCCAAGGCCGGGTGAGCCGCGTGTTCGACGGCGGCGACAATGAGCGTGCGCTGCTGCGCGCCTGCGCCGGTGACAACGCGCATCTCAGCCTGCTGCATGTCGGCGGCGCGCTCGCCGCTGTCGAACTCGGCTTCAGCAACGACGCGCACTACGCGGCTTATCTCGGCAGCTACGATCCGGGGCTCGCGAGCTTCAGCGTCGGGCAGGAGCAGATGCTGCGCACCATCGCCTGGTGCTTCACGCGAGGCTTCGCACGTTACGATCTGCTCGCGCCCGCCGACGCCTACAAGCTCACCTGGGCGCGCGGCAGCGCCGTCGCGGCGCACGATTACTGCCTGCCGCTTTCGCTGCGCGGAAAAGCATTCGTCGCAGCGCAACGGCGTGCTCGCGCGGCGCTGCGACGCGTCTTCTACGCGCTACCGCTCGGCTGCCGGCAACAGGCGCTGCACTGGCGCGCACGCCTGACGCGGCGATAGTGCAACCCACGCATCGTCATGCCCGCACTTGCTGCGGGCATGCCACAACCATTGACCTCATCCTGAGGAGCATCGCGAAGCGATGCGTCTCGAAGGATGGCGTCGTGGGTGTGGCCATCCTTCGAGACGCGGCCTATGGCCGCTCCTCAGGATGAGGGTCTTCACACCCGGAAATGCTTCGAGAGCTTCAGCCCCTGCGCCTGATAGTTCGAGCCGATGCCCTGCCCGTAAAGCCGCTCCGGCGCCGCCAGCATCCGCTCATAGACGAGGCGGCCGACGATCTGCCCATGCTCGATGATGAACGGCACGTCGTGCGAGCGCACTTCAAGCACCGCCCGCGCGCCGCGCCCGCCTGCAGCGGCATGACCGAAGCCGGGATCGAAGAAGCCGGCGTAATGCACACGGAACTCGCCGACCAGCGGATCGAACGGCACCATCTCGGCGGCATAGCCCGGCGGCACCTGCACCGCCTCTTTCGACGCGAGAATGTAGAACTCGTTCGGATCGAGGATGAGGCTGCGTCCCGTGCGCGCCGGCACCGGTTCCCAGAAATCGTCGACGGTGTAGCCGTCACGCTTGTCGACATCGATCAGCCCGGTGTGGCGTTTGGCGCGGAAACCGACGCGGCCTCGGCTGTCGCCTGAAAGATCGACGCTGATCGCAACGCCGCTGCCGACATCGGCATCGACGTCGTCGACCAGTCCGTCCGATGCATGCAGCGCCGCGAGCGCTTCTGCATCAAGCAGAGCATGGCCGCGGCGGAAGCGGATCTGCGACAACCGCGAGCCCTCGCGCACCAGCACCGGAAAGGTGCGCGGACTGATCTCGGCATAGAGCGGGCCCGTGTATCCCGCTTCGATCTGATCGAAGGCGCGCGCATGGTCGGCGATGACGCGCGTGAACACGTCGAGGCGTCCGGTCGAGCTTTTCGGATTGGTCGCCGCCGCGATGTCGGGGGGAAGCGCCAAACTTTCCTGCAGCGGCACGATGTAGACGCAGCCCGTTTCCAGCACCGCGCCGGAGCCGAGCGCGATCTCGTGCAGCGTCAGGTCCTTGAGGCGCGGCGCGACGGCTCTGCGCGGCCCGGGCAGGAAGCTGGCGCGCACGCGATAGGCGGTGGCGCCGAGACGCAGATCGAGGCTCGCCGGCTGCACCTGATCCGCCGCGAAAGCGGGCGCACGGATCGCCTTCTCGTGCGCCAGCGCGACGATCATGCGATCCGGTAAAATACCGCTGCCGGGAGAAGAAAATTCTGCCGTCACGCTGTCCATACGCTCCGTCGCGACCTCGCTTCGCTCTAACCGATGGCCGGCTTGACGGGAAGCGGCGGCGCCCCTATGCAGCGGGCTTATCCCGTGGTCATTTGAGCCGGCCGGCTTGCAGCCACGTAAAACAAGTCGCTAAAAGGCCGGGGACGCGTGAGCCCGGCCCGATCTATCGGCCGGGTTTTTGTTGTCCCAGGGAGTCGACAATGTCCGCGTCTGCCTCGTCCAGTCCGAAACCCAAGTACCGTCCCGAAACCCGCCTGGTGCAGTCCGGCATCCTGCGCTCGCAATTCGGCGAGACGTCGGAAGCGCTGTTCCTCACCCAAGGTTACGTCTACGACAGTTCGGCGCAGGCCGAGGCCCGCTTCAAAGGCGAAGACCCCGGCTACCAATATTCGCGCTTCGCCAACCCGACTGTGTCGATGTTCGAGCAGCGCATGGCCGAGCTTGAGGGCGCGGAGGCCGCACGCGCCACCGCGACCGGCATGGCGGCGGTGACCCTGGCGCTGATGGGACAGGTCCGAGCCGGCGATCATGTCGTCGCCTCAAGCGCGGTGTTCGGCTCGTGTCTCTACGTCGTCGAAGATTATCTGCCGCGCTACGGCGTGACCTCGACCATCGTCGACGGTTTCGACCTCGACGCCTGGCGCGCGGCGATGCGGCCGAACACCAAGACTTGCTTCCTGGAATCGCCGACCAACCCGACGCTCGAAGTTCTCGACATCGCCGAGATCGCCAAGATCGCACACGCGGCTGGCGCAACGCTCGTCGTCGACAACGTGTTCTCCACGCCGCTGTGGCAGAGCCCGCTCGAACTCGGCGCCGACTGCGTGGTCTATTCCACCACCAAGCACATCGACGGCCAGGGCCGCTGCCTCGGCGGCGTCGTTCTCGGCTCGGAGAAATTCATCAACGATCACATCCACACCTTCATCCGCCAGACCGGCCCCTCGATGTCGCCGTTCAACGCCTGGGTGATGCTGAAAGGTCTGGAGACGCTGTCGGTGCGCGTCCACGCACAGACCGATACGGCCGCCGCAGTGGCGGTCGCTCTGGCCGAGCATCCCAAGGTCACGCGGCTGATCTATCCGGGGCGGCCCGACCATCCGCAGGCCGATGTCGTCGCCAAGCAGATGCGCGGCGGCTCCACCCTGGTGGCGTTCGAGGTGGCCGGCGGCAAGAAGGGCGCGTTCGCGTTCCAGGACGCGCTGAAGATCGTGCGCATCTCCAACAACCTCGGCGACGCCAAGAGCCTCATCACCCATCCGGCGACGACGACGCACCAGCGCGTCAAGCCCGAGCAGCGCGCGGCGCTCGGCATCACCGACGGTATGGTGCGGCTGTCGTGCGGGCTCGAGCACCCCGACGACCTGATCGAGGATCTGCTGAACGCGCTGAAGGCGGTGTGAGAGGCACGCGGGTCCGCAATCGTTCCGGGCGCGTATCAACCCGATCGAACAGCCCGTAGGGTGGGCTTCGCAACGCGAAGCCCACGTGATCTTGCTCACGCGTCCGTCAAAATCCACGTGGGCACGACGCGGAGCCTGTCATCGGGCCGCGCTATGCGCGGACCCGTTGGCGCCTTTGCCCACCCTACGCTACTGACGACGGAGCAAAGGGCGCGCGAAAAATATCCGCGGTCATTCCGGGGCACGCGCGAAGCGCGTGGACCCGGAATCCAGAAACACAGCCCGAATAGGCCTCTGGATTCCGGGTCCGGCCTTCAGCCGGCCCGGAATGACAACGGCGAATTTACAACAGCCTGCTATCGCG
>JAFKKQ010000213.1 GCA_017304505.1 Hyphomicrobiales bacterium
GGTGAAGGATCCGAAAGTCCTCAGCCAGCTTCGCGATAACGGCATCGAGCCGGCCGTCGAAGGGCCGCAGAAATTTGCCGAATTGATCGCCGCTGAAATCCCCGTCTGGGGCAAGGCGGTCGAGATCGCCGGGGTGAAGCTGAAGCAATAGCGATTGCGCCGCTTTGTGGGCGAACACCGGCAGACTGGGGCATCAGCGCCCGGGACAAGGGCGAGACATGACAACGATGAATCGAAGGACCTTCCCATAACAGCCTCTGCATAGGTGCCTCATGATCGCGCGCGTGGACACGGCCTGGATCGACGCATTCCGGAAACTGCTTGCCTCCCTGTTCGCGATCGTCGCACTGACACTGGCCGCGAGCGCTCCGTCGCAAGCGGACGATTGGCCGCAGCGCCCGGTCCGGGTCATCGGCCCCTACGCCGCGGGCGGGAACGCCGATGTGGTGGCGCGCCTCACCGCGCAGCGATTGAGCGAGGCGCTGGGCCAGCAATTCGTCGTCGAAAATCGCGTCGGCGGCAACGGCTCGATCGCGGCGGAAACTGTCGCCCGCTCGACGCCCGACGGCTATACCCTGCTGTGGGGCGTGCAGCCGGCCGTCGTCATTACGCCGGCGATGATCAAGGTGCCCTTCGACCCGATCAAGGATTTCGCGCCGATCAGCGTGACCGGCACCAATCCGTTCGTCCTGGTGGTAAACAAGGACGTTCCCGCCAAGACCGTCAAGGAGTTCATCGCCTGGGTGAAGTCGCAGCCGGTGAAACTCAGCTACGCTGAAGGTTCGATCGGCAGCATCACCCATCTGGCGATGGCGCTGTTCCTCAAGCGCGCCGGCATCGAGATGACCAACGTCAGCTACCGCGGCAACAACCCGGCGCTCACCGACGTGATCGCCGGTCACGTACCAACCATGTTCTCGAATGTCTCCGACGCGCTTCCGCAAATCAAAACCGGCGCGATCCGGCCACTCGCGGTGTCGAGCACGGAGCGCTTACCGCAATTGCCCGACACGCCCACGGTCGCAGAACTTTTTCCGGGCTATTCCGCCGTGACCTGGAACGGCCTGATGGCTCCGGCCGGAACGCCCAAGCCGATCATCGACAAGATGGCAAAGATCATCCAGCAGGCGTGCAAGGATCCGAAGTTTGTCGAACGGCTGGCGAAAATCGGCGTCGATCCGCTCGGCAACACACCGGAGCAATTCGCGGCGCTGATTGCAAAAGACCTGAAGACCTGGGCGGAAGCCGTCGAGATCGCCGGCGTAAAGATCAAATAGCCTGACAGCTTGGCTTGGCCGCGTTATGCCACGCCCAGGATGCGGTTGAAACTCGCCCGGACCTTTTGCTGCATTTCCGCAAGATGCGCATCGAGCGTGGCGAAATTCGGCAGGTCTGCCGCGCGGCACAACAGGCCGAGCAGTCCCCGGCCCGCGGTTTTCGGATCGAACGGGCCGGAGAGGCAAAGCCGCAATATCTGCGTCAGGTTGTGATAGAGCAGCGCCGCCGGCCGCAGCACATCGGCCTCCTCCGCCGTCAGCAGACCGAGCCGCCACGCCTTGTCGAGTACGCGCGCGGTCGAAGGGTCGAGGATTTCCGGCTTCTCCGCGGCGTGGACGAGTTGAAGATACTGCGCGATGAACTCGAGATCGATCAGCCCGCCGGCGACATATTTCAAGTCCCAGCGCGTGCCATCCCCCTTTTCCTGGGCAATAGCCTCGCGCATATCGACCACATCGGCCGCGACCGTCGCGCGATCGCGCTTGCGGCAGAGCGCAGCACGGATGACCGCTTCAACGCGCGCGCCAAACTCGGGGGGTCCCGACACCACGCGCGCACGGGTCAGCGCCATGTGCTCCCACGTCCAGGCTTCGGTCTCGTGGTAACCCGCGAACGCCTCGATGCTGGTGGCGACCGGGCCCGAACGGCCGGACGGGCGCAGCCGCATATCGACCTGATAGAGCGCGCCGTAATTGGTCGGCGACGAGATCGCGCTGATGAGCCGCTGTGTCAGCCGGGCGAAATATTGCGCACCGTAAAGCGATCGCTCCCCGTCGGACTGCGGGTTCTCGGCATCGAAATCGTAGACGATGATGAGATCGAGATCGGACGTCGCCGTCATCTCGCGGCCGCCGAGCTTGCCGAGCGCAAGCAGAACGGTTTGCTGGCCGGGAATGCGTCCGTGGTTTTCGACGAACATCTCCTCGACGCGCCGATGCAGTGCGCGGATCACAACGTCGGCGAGCCGCGCAAACGCACCGCCGGCCTGCTCCGCTGATACGGTGCCGGACAGGATGCGCGCACCGATCAGGAACATGTGCTCCTGGCCGAACAGACGCAGCCGGTCGAGGTAATCCTCATACGACAAGGACTCGCCCAGCGTGCGGCCGAGTTCGGCTTCGAGCTTGGCCCGGTCCGGCAGCGCGCCGAAGAATGTCGGCTCCAGGAGCGCATCCATCGCTTCCGGATACCGCGCCAGGATGTCGGCAAGCCGGGGCGCGGTGCCAAGCGTCAGCGCGACCAGCGTGACGAAATCCGGATTTTGCTTGAGCAGAGAGAACAGCCGCGAGCCGCGCTGCAGGCTCGCGATAAACTGATCGAAGGCATTGAGGGCCGCCTCCGGGTGTTCCGCTCGCGACAGGCGGTCGAGCAGAATTGGCAACAGCTCGACAAACTGGCCGCGAACCACTTCGCTTCGCAGCGAGGGATACGAGCCGGTAAGCCAGTGCCGGACCGTGGCCGAAACCTCCAGCGGCCGCTGGAAACCCATCTCGCCCAGCCGGTTGAGCGTTTCGCGGTCATCGCCGTCTTTCGGAAACGACAGCGCGAGCCGCTCGGCCTGCCCGGTGGTGTCCTCAAACAGCCGGATGTAGTGGCTTTGCACCTTGCGCATATGGCCGAGCAAGGCGTGCGCGAAGGCGTCGCGATCCTTGAAGCCGGCAAAGCGCGCGAAGCGTTCCAGGTCTTCGCGCTCGGCGGGCAACGTATGGGTCTGGTCGTCCGCCACCATTTGCAGCCGGTGCTCGACCACGCGCAGGAAGCGATAAGCCGCATCGAGTTCGGTGCGGGCGGCGCCGTCGATCCAGCCGCCCTCGGCGAGCGCCGTCAACATCGGCAACGTTTCGCGACCGCGCAGCTCGGGGTGGCGGCCGCCGGCAACAAGCTGCTGGGTCTGCACAAAGAACTCGATCTCACGGATACCGCCACGGCCAAGCTTGATGTTGTGGCCTTCGACCGCAATGTCCTCGTGGCCGCGATAGGCGTGAATCTGGCGCTTAAGCGCCTCGATGTCGGCGACGGCGGCGAAGTCGAGATACTTGCGCCAGACAAACGGGGCGAGTTGCCGCAAGAGTGTCTCACCGGCGGCGATATCGCCGGCGCACGCGCGCGCCTTGATCAGCGCGGCGCGCTCCCAGTTCTGGCCGATGCTGCCGTAATATTCGACGGCGGTTTCGGCCGAGACCGCGATCGGCGTCGACGCCGGATCGGGCCGCAACCGCAAATCGACGCGGAACACATAGCCGTCGGCGGTGCGCTCCTGAAGCAGTTTCACCAAGCCGCGCGCGATACGCACATGGAACGAGGTGACGTCGTCGCGGTCCACCAGCGCCGGAGCGTTCGGCTCGTAGAACACGATCAGGTCGATATCGCTGGAATAGTTCAGCTCGAACGCGCCCATCTTGCCCATCGCGAGCACGATGTGGCCGCTGCCCTCCTCCGGCTTGGAGCGGTCCGCCGGCTTGAGCTTGCCGCGATCCGCCGCCTCGCCAAGGAGGAAGCGCACCGCCGCGCCGACGGCGGTATCGGCTAGCTCGGTCAGCGCGTGCGTTGCGCGCATGACGGGCCAGACGCCGCCAATATCGGCCAGCGCGATCAACAGCGCAGCTTCGGACTTCATGTGCCGCAACAGCCGCATGGCTTCGGCTTCGTCCCCGGCGGTGGCGACGGCTTGGGCAGATGCCTGCAACAGCATCCCGAAGTGGCGGTCGGGATCGGCGTTGAGGACGGACAGC
>JAFKKQ010000214.1 GCA_017304505.1 Hyphomicrobiales bacterium
AACCGCTTGCGGCTTGAATGCCGGTTGCGATGGACTTCGTGCGTATCGGTGGAACCTTGCGGGATTCCGCGTCGTTAACACACATGCGATCCGGGTGGCTCTGCGATCAAGTGCCCCGTAGCACCCGCGATGCCCGTGCGATGCGCGGCCGGTCGGGGGCCGGCCGTGCCGGTACGCATGTGGCGTCGTGGGCCGTTGCCCCTGTTGTCGTGGCTATCGCACTCGCCATCGCACTCGCGGCGATGACCGTCGCGCACGCGCGCGATCCCGGCGGCCGCTACGCCGACTCTCCGCTCAAGCAATGGTTCGATGGGCTCCAGAGCCGCCAGGGCCCGTGCTGCTCGTTTGCCGACGGCATCTCGGTTCAGGACGTCGATTGGGATACGCAGGAGGGGCACTATCGTGTGCGCCTCGACGGACGATGGATCGTCGTTCCCGACGATGCCGTGGTCCGCGGACCCAACAGGTTCGGACCGGCCGTGGTCTGGCCCTACAAGGGGCGTGGCGGCGAAACGCTGATCCGGTGTTTTATCCCCGGCACCCTGTCGTGATCGAAGTCATTCTCGTCGCACTGCATCCGGTCGTCGCAGACCATCGTGCCGGACTGGCACAGTGCGTCTTCAGCGTCTAACCTGCGTCCGATTTTCAATTCAGGGGAGAACGGTGCCATGAGACGCTGGTTGTTGGGTTTGGGAGCGACGGCCGCCGCCGTGCTGGCGCTGTCCCAGGTGGCTGTTGCGCAGGACTATCCGAACCGCACCGTGAAGATTGTCGTGCCGTTCTCGGCGGGCGGCAGCGCCGATGCCGTACCCCGCATCGTGGCCGATTGGCTGTCGCGCAAATGGGGGCAGGCCATCGTCATCGAGAACAAGACCGGAGCGGCCGGCAACATCGGTGCGGAGGCGGTGGCGAAGGCGGACCCGGACGGCTACACGCTGCTGTCGGCGCCGCCGCCGCCGCTCGTCATCAACCAGAATCTCTATCCGAAGCTGCCGTTCAATCCGGCGGAGTTCATCCCGATCGTCAACATGGCCAGCATCCCGAACGCGCTGGTCGTCAACCCGGACAGGATCAAAGCCAAATCGATCCCCGAGGTCATCGCGCTCGCCAAGGCCAATCCCGGCAAGATTACGGTCGCGACCACCGGCAACGGCGGTACGCAGCACCTCACCGCCGAGATGTTCGAAATGATGGCGGGGGTGAAATTCCAGCACGTTCCTTATCGCGGTTCGGCGCCCGCGCTGGCGGATCTGGTCGCCGGCAATGTCGAGATGATGTTCGACAACATCGGTGCGTCGGCGCAGTTGATCAATGCGGGCAAGCTCAAGCTGATCGCGGTCGCGACTGCGAAGCGTCTGAAGACGATGCCCAATGTCCCGACGATTGCGGAAACGCTGCCGGGCTTCGAGGCGGTGGCGTGGTTTGCGATCGTGGCGCCGGCGAAGACGCCGATGGACGTCGTCCGCAAGATCAATGCCGACGTCAACGAAGCGCTGCACGATCCGGGCGTCCAGGCCAAGCTCGCCAAGCTCAATGCCGATGTCGTCGGCGGAACGACGGAGGCGACGGCGGCCTACTTCAAGGAAGAAGTCGCGCGCTGGGGCAAGGTCATCAAGGACGCCCACATCACGCTCAACTGAGTTGAGATCGGCCAGGAGCCGGGCTGCGGCGCTTCACGGCGCCGCCTGGAGCACGGACGCTTCCCCGTCGGGCTTTGGAAACACATTCGCCCGGCGTTGAAGCAACCGCCGTTCATTTCCGCGGAAGCGGGAACCTGGTCTTTGCCAGGAATACTGGATCTCGCTTTCGCGGGGACGAACGGGTGGTTCAATTCCAACTGACTTTCTCTAGTCGTGAAAATCGTTGGCGCGGTCGTCGTAGCCCTGACGGTTGGAATAGAACACCAGCGCCATCAGCCCGCAGCCGATGATGAGCGAGAATATGATGCCGCCGCCCATGGCGACATACATCCACGTCGGCATGTCGGCCGACTCCAGCGCGTTCCACAGGCCATAGGCATACCAGACCGCGGCGACGAGGAGCGCCATCAGCGCGGCAATCACGAGAGTCATCACGATCCGCATAAGATACATATATCCTATTTCTATTAGCTTCGCCAGCCCCGCATCGCCGATTCAGCGGCGAACCACCAGCACGGAACAGGTGGCGTAGCGCACCACATGCCCGGCCACCGAGCCGAGAAAGTAGGTGCGCACGCCCACCCGGTGGGAACTCATGACGATCAGATCGGCATTGATCGCCTTCGCCTCGTCGAGGATCTCCTGATAGATCGTGCCCTGCCGCACCACGGAGGACACGCGCTTGGCGTCCAGCTTCACCTCTCGCGCGATGATCGCGAGCGCTTCCTCAGCCGATCTGCGCTGTTGAGCATCGAAATCCGGTGGGACGTATTCGGCGAGCATGGCCGGTGTAACCGGCAGGACGTTCATCAGGCGGACCGAACCGGCGCTGCCGTTCGCCATCATCACCGCGGTGTCGAGCGCGGGTTTGGCGAGGTTGGGATCGGCCAGGTCGACCGGAAGCAGAATGTGCTGGTACATGCTGGGCTCCTGTGCCCGTGACGGCGTCCGATGGCCGGGGCGCCGGCATTCTGTCACGGTTTCCCGTGCGCCGCCTGGACCATCGGGCCACGTTGAATTGACGCCAAAAGCAACCGGCGATCATTGCGGTTCAACAAACTCGCGTCGGATTTTTGTAGGGCTGAAATTAATCGGTCGCCGCTTCCAGCCACTGCGGCGTGATGAAATGCTCCAGGCGGCCGCCCTTGGCGTGCACGCCGCCCCAATCCTCCGTGGCGAAATGGATCACCGCCAGCGCCGTGGTCGGAAACGACTCCTGCAGGCGTCGGCGCGTGTCGACGTCGCCCGAGGCGGTCAGCATCGTGGCGAGTTCCTGAAGACCGGGGTTATGGCCGATCACCAGGAGGGTGCCGACGCCCGGTTCGGTCTCCTGGATCGCCTGGAGGATGGTTCGAGGCGAAGCATCATAGAGGCTCTCATCGATATCCGCCGTGGGCTCCTGGCCAAGATCCTGGCCAAGATCCTGGCCGAGCGCTTCGGCAAGCAGCGTCCAGGTCTCGCGCGTGCGGGCGGCGCCCGAAACCAGGGCATGGTCGGGGACGAACGAATGGCGGGCCAGATAGCTGCCAAGCCGCGCCGCGTCGGATCGTCCTCGTTTCGCCAGAATGCGGTCATGATCGCGCCGGCCCGGATTGGAAGTTTCGGCTTTGGCGTGTCGCAACAGCAGAAGGCGTCGCATGGGGTGGTGTTCTCCGGCTTTTCCCTGTGTCGGATTCCCGGTAGCAGTCTAGCATGGAGCGGGTGCTGCGACCGTTGTCGGCACGTCCGGCGGTGAGTGAATGAGGGTGGTGCGAAGCGTCAATCCCAGCGCCTATGGCGCAAGCTGGTACTCCGCGACGCGGGTGGCCGCGCCGCCGCGTGACCGGTTGAACGTCGAACTGGACGTCGATGTCTGCGTGGTCGGAGCCGGGCTTGCGGGATTGACCGTGGCGCGGGAGGTGGCGGGGCGCGGCTGCTCGGTGGTGGTGCTGGAGGCGCAAAGCGTCGCCTGGAACGCCTCGGGCCGCAACACCGGGTTCGTGCTGCCGGGTTTTGCTGCGGACGCGGCCGCGCTGGTGCGGCGCGTGGGCCGCGATCATGCGCGTGCGCTGTGGTCGCTGTCGGAGGCAGGGGCCGAATATGTCCGCGAGGCGGCGCGGGGGCCGTCGATGCAGGGGATCGCACTTTCGGAGGGCGGCTGGCTGCATGTTTCGAAAACCGGCGACGGCGAAATCCGTTCCGAGATGCTGACGGAAGAACTGGGCGCAACGGTCGAAGCCTGGAGCGCGGAACGGGTGCGTGAGGCGCTGCGCTCGCCGCTCTATTTCGGCGCGCTGCACTATCCGCGCGGTTTCAGCATCCATCCGCTCAACTATGCGCTCGGGCTTGCGGCGGCGGCCGAAGCGAACGGCGCGCGCATCTTCGAGG
>JAFKKQ010000215.1 GCA_017304505.1 Hyphomicrobiales bacterium
GAGTCCGGTGCGATCCTGATCTACCTCGCCGACAAGTGCGGCAAGCTGCTGCCGAAGTCGGGCGACGCGCGCTACCGCACGCTCGAATGGCTGATGTGGCAGATGGGCGGCCCCGGCCCGATGTTCGGGCAGGTCCATCATTTTGTGAAGTACAACGCCGGCAAGGCGCCCTATGCCGAGGAGCGCTATCTGAAGGAGGCGCGCCGGCTCTACAAGGTGCTGAACACACGGCTCGACGGCCGCGAATACGTCGCCGACCAGTATTCGATTGCCGATATCGCGATCTGGCCGTGGGTGTCGCGCTACGAATGGCAGACCGTCGACCTCAATCAATATCCCAACGTCAAACGCTGGTACACGACCATCGCCAACAAGCCCGCGACACAGAAGGGCTACAAGGTGCCCAAGGACGTCGGCGAGGTGCCGATCCCAAAGTGACGCGGGGTAACACCATTCCGCGCGCGCATCACAACGCGGCTCGACCCTATTGATCCCGCGCCGTTCCTGGGTCAGGAATGACGCGGGATCATCATGCCGTCTTCTAAGAAAATCCACTATGGCTGGATTGTCGTCGGCGTCACCTGCTTGGCGCTGCTGACCGGCGCCGGCGTGCGCTCGACGCCCGGCATCCTCATGGTGCCGTTGGAAGAAGAATTCCATTGGTCGCGGGCGACGATCGCGCTCGCCGTGTCGGTCAATCTCATCCTCTATGGCTGCATCGGGCCGTTCGCTGCGGCGGTCATGGAGAAATTCGGCGTCCGCCGCTCCGTCGTGTGCGCGCTGGCGCTGGTGGCGGCGGGCGTCGCCTCCACGGTGCTGATGCGCGAGCCCTGGCAGCTCATCCTGATGTGGGGGCTGTTGGTCGGCGTCGGCGTGGGATTCCTCGCCACCGTCCTGGCAGCGACCGTGGCGGCGCGCTGGTTCACCGCCCGGCGCGGACTCGTCATCGGCATCCTCAGCGGCGGAGCCGCGACTGGCCAGCTCCTGTTCCTGCCGGTGATGGCCAACATCACCGCCGCCTATGGTTGGCGCACCACGGTGCTGACGATCGCGGCCGTGGCGTTCGCGGTGGTTCCGATTGTCGCGTTCTTCATGCGCGACCAGCCATCGGACGTGGGGCTTACACCCTACGGCGAAACCGGCGAGCCCAAACCTGCGCCGCCGGCCAAGGGCAACCCGATCCAGCTTGCCTTCGGTACGCTTCGCGAGGCGGTTCACGTCCGCGACTTCTGGCTGCTCGCCCTCACGTTCTTCGTCTGCGGCGCGTCGACCAACGGACTGATCGGCACGCATCTGATCCCGGCCTGTATGGACCACGGCTTCTCGGAGGTCACCGGCGCGACGCTGCTTGCGACTATGGGCGTGTTCAATTTCCTCGGCACGACCACGTCCGGCTGGCTCAGCGACCGCTTCGACAACCGCCTCCTGCTGTTCATTTACTTCGGGCTGCGGGGCCTGTCGCTGTTGTACCTGCCGTTCTCGTTCGTCACGTTTTACGGCCTGTCGCTGTTCGCGGTGTTCTACGGCCTCGACTGGTTCGCCACAGTCTCCCCCACCGTTCGGCTCATCACCAACACCTTCGGCCGCGAGAAAGCCGGCATGGTCTACGGTTGGGTGTTCGCCGCCCACCAGCTTGGCGGCGCGTCGGCGGCGTTCTTCGGCGGCCTGCTGCGCATGAACTACGGAGGCTATATGGAAGCCTTCATGATCTCGGGCGCGCTCTGCTTCCTCGCTGCCATCGCGGTGCTGTTCATCGGCGGCGGGCGCAAGGCCCCGGAACAGGCGACCGCCGCAGCGTAGCGCAAGCCTTGACCTCGGCACCGGTCAGACACCAGCATGACTTGCCGGACACCGCCCGTCGAAAATAGGTTGAGGACCCATGCCCGCCTTCATCTGCACCACTTGCGGCACACAATATGCGCCGAGCGACACGCCGCCGGCAGCCTGCCCGATCTGCGACGACGAACGACAGTACGTGCCGCCGAGCGGGCAGAGCTGGACCACACTTGAGACACTTGCCAAGCGTCACATGAACGCCTTCCGCGAGCTTGAGCCCAATCTGATCTCGATCATGACCTTTCCCGCATTCGGCATCAATCAGCGCGCCCAGCTTTTGCGCACGCCGGACGGCAACATCCTGTGGGACTGCATCGCGCTGATCGATCGCGCCACCGTCGCGCTGATCAAGGGGCTGGGTGGGCTGAAGGCCATCGCCATCTCGCACCCGCACTACTACTCCTGCATGGCGGAGTGGAGCCAAGCCTTCGGCGGCATCCCGATCCATCTGCACGCCGCCGACAAGCAATGGATTATGCGCGACCATCCTGCTGTCACGCTGTGGCACGGCGAAGCCAAGGAACTGCTGCCCGGCGTCACGCTGATCCGCGCCGGCGGCCATTACCCCGGCGGCACTGTGCTGCACTGGGCGGGCGGCGCCGAAGGCAAGGGCGCGCTCTTGTCCGGCGACATCGTGCAGGTGGTGACGGACCGCAAGTCGGTGAGCTTCATGTGGAGCTTCCCGAACTTCATTCCGCTGTCGGCACCGCGCGTCGAGGGCGTGGTCAAGGCGCTCGAACCCTATGCCTTCGACCGCGTGCACGGCGCGTTCACCGACCGCAGCATCTGGTCGGACGGCAAGGGCGTGGTGGAGCGTTCCGCCGCGCGCTACCTGAAAATCATCCGCGGCGACGGCACATACGAATTACAGTGAGCCGGCGCGCTCACTTGCGGACGCTCACTTGCGGATGCTCACTTGCGGATGCTCACTTGCGGATGAACGTGCGCAAGGCGTCGTTGATCCGATCCTGCCATCCGGGCCCGCCTTCCTGGAAGTGATCGAGGACATCACGGTCGATCCGTAAGGTCACCTGCTCGCGGGCACCTGGAATCGACGGCGTCTTCGGAACGGATTCGACGGGTTTCGTCGTCGCCGATTTGAACGCGGCTTCCGCCGCCTCCCTGGAACTGGTTATCCTGCGCGGCCGGTCCGGCATGTCACTCCTCACAACAAAACCGCCTCACGACGAAAGCGCGTATCGCTGCAGATCAATGCCGCGGCGTCGTTTCGATCGCGCCGGTTTTCTCCAGATAAAGCTGGCCCAGGTTGGCCAGGATGTCGGCCATCAGTTTGGCCTGATCGGTGGGCGGCGCGAGCATGATCAAATCGGTCAGGCTTTCGGTCACGCGGGCTGCCACCTCGGCAACGTCGGCATCGTCACGTTCCAGTTGCTTCTCGACCAGGTCATTGATGTCGCAGTGCAGGCATTCGGACATAAGGCATCCAGGTTCGGTTTGTGGGGTTTCCCCCAACCTAGCACGTCCGAGCCGTGGCAACCTACCGAAAGCTCAAAAGCCGGAGTTCCGGAAGCCACCCGGCCGCGCTTTGCCGCCTTCCGGCCGATTGGCTGATCGTCTTCACCGCAGCGCGTCGAGCGCAGCCTTCACCGACACATCCAGGAATTGCCGTACATAGGCGCCCTGATCCAGGGCGGCGACGATCTTGTGAGCGGGCGCCAGCGCCGCCAGGAACTTGTAGGAGTGCCAGTGCCCCATCGCCGGCAAGAGCGGCAACTTCGGAATGGAAGGCTCCGGCCACATCGAGACGTAAAAGTAAGGCTCGTCGCAGAATTCATCGCCCGGACAGTAACCGACGCCCATGCTGCGCCCACGCCCCAGCGCCACGGCACAATCGAAATCGAAGTGATGCGGCCAGCAACGCACCGGCGGCGCCTTCAGCTTTTTCGCCGCAAGCGTCTTTTGCACGGCGACGAGGACCGAATTGGCGTTCGCGCACCAGGCCGAAAGCGCTGCAAGCGCATCGCCGATCTCGTCGAGCGAGTAGCGCGCGCCGCGCGCCAGCACGTGGTCCGGCATGACATGCGGCAGCGGATCGTCGAGCTTGCCGGCGACGACATCGCGCGCGGCAAGATGCGCGCCAAGCCAGATGCGCACGTCGGCTTCGGCGCGGCCATCGAGCGGCAATTCGCGCGGATGGGGGC
>JAFKKQ010000216.1 GCA_017304505.1 Hyphomicrobiales bacterium
GTTCGAATTCGTGGAAGACCGCTCGTTTCTTCGATGACGGAATGCCGATGCCCGTGTCGTACACATCCAGACGGAGGCTGCCGTTCCGGCGGCGGCATCCAACCAGGACGCGGCCGCGCGGTGTGTATTTGATCGCGTTGGATACGAGATTCTGCAGCATGCGGCGAAGCAGGCGCCGGTCGGAGCGGATGGCGAGCGAGCAGGGCACGAATCTCAATGCGAGGCCCTTTTCACGTGCCAGCGGTGTGAACTCGACCTCAAGCTGGCGCAGCAATTCGTCGATGCGGAAGCTGGTGAACTCCGGCCGCATGGTGCCGGTGTCGAGTCTGGAGATGTCGAGCAATGCGCCGAAAATCTCTTCGACGGCATCGAGCGAGGCATCGACATTGCCGATCAGGCGCGCATCCTCGCTGTCATCCTTGCGCTCCAGCAGTGATGTGACATAGAGGCGCGCGGCGTTGAGCGGCTGCAGGATGTCGTGGCTGGCTGCGGCGAGGAAACGGGTTTTTGAGATGTTGGCCTCTTCTGCGTCGGCCTTGGCGCGGCCGAGTTCGGCGTTGAGCCGCGTCAACTCGGTGGTGCGTTCACGCACGCGCATTTCCAGGGTGGCGTTGGCGCGCTCCAAATCCTCGGCCGCTGCGACGCTTGGCGTAATATCGGTGGCGGTCGTGACGATGCCGCCGTCCGGCATGCGGCTGGTGCGCACTTCGACGACCACGTTGCGGTCGGGAAATCGCTTGAGGAACGGCTCCCCATCGGACACATAGTGCTTGAGGCGCTCGCGAACCAGCGTTTCGATCGGACCCGAGCCGAGCGCGCCTTGCTCTGCGCTGCGGCGCACGATTTCTTCGAGCGTGACGCCGACGCGCGTCAGTTCGGGAGGAAGGTCGAGCAATTCGCCGAATTGGCGATTCCAGCAGACCAGCCGCATATCCTTGTCGTAGACGGCGATGCCCTGGCTCACGTGGTCGAGCGCCGTCTGCAGGATTTCGCGGTTGTAGTGGATGGCTGCGCTGGCATCGTCGAGCAGCTTCAGCGCCGCCTGGGTTGAAACCGTCCGCTTGCGCAGCAGCAGCGACAGCACGAGCCGCGACGATGCCGCGCCGATGGCGGAGGCGAGTTGATGCTCGGCGTAGCGCATGAGCTGAAAGTCGGCTTCCGCAGTAGGCTGCGAACTGATGCGGCGCGTCGCAGCAAAATTCTCAAACGATGAGCGCGTGCGCTCTTCGCCCAGATAACGGGCGACCGTCGATGTCAGTTCCTCGACGGTGACGGATGAACGCCACAGCCGAAAGCTCGGCGCCATCGGCGCGAGATGGGTCGGAACGAATACGTCGGCCTGCATTCGCTCGATCGCTGTCGGTGCGCGTCGCAGCGAGAATGCGACGAAAGCAAGAATGTTAAGTCCGAGGCTCCACACCACGCCGTGAACCAGCGGCGGGAGATCGAGGCCGAACAGGTGTTGCGGCCGCAGCGCTTCGATCCCCCACGGGCCAACGGCGATCACATCGAAGTCGGCAAAGGTTGGCAGCAGCAGCGTGTAGGCCCAGGCCAGGATACCGACGGTCATGCCGGCGATGGCGCCGTTGGCTGTCGCCTGGCGCCAGACCAGCCCGCCGAAGAATGCCGGTGCCAGTTGCGCGATGGCCGCGAACGCCAGGACGCCGATGGCCGTGAGCTGGGAATCGCCGGCGGAGCGGTAATAAAGATACGCAAAAAGCAGCACGACGAAGATCGCGATCCGGCGCACGGTCAGCAACAGTGACCCGACGTCCTCGCGTCCGCTGATCAGCGCCTCGCGCCGCTGCAGAACCCACGGCACAACGATGTCGTTCGATGCCATGATGGCGAGCGCGACCGTCTCGACGATCACCATCGCTGTTGCAGCCGACAGTCCTCCGACGAAGGCTGCAATGGTGAACACGTTCGACCCGGCCTGCAGCGGAAGGGCCAACACGAACATGTCGCCATCGACGTTCCCGGCGGGAAACGTCAGCAAACCGGCCACTGCGATCGGGACCACGAACAGATTGATGAGGACGAGGTAGATCGGATAGATCCAGCGCGCCCGCTTGATCTCGCGCTGGTCGTTGTTTTCGACGACGGCGACGTGGAATTGCCGCGGCAGCAACAGGATCGCGAAGAACGACAGAAACGTCATCGCGATCAGCGTATCCATCGGCGGCTCGCGCGTGAGAATCGCAGCACTGGCGGGCGCCTGCATCGCCTGGCCGAACAAGGCGAAGGGACCGTCGAACATCCAGAACGTGACGAAGATGCCGACCGCCAGAAACGTCAGGAGCTTGACGATGGACTCGGCTGCGATCGCCAGCATCAGGCCGTCCTGGTGCTCGGTGGCGTCGATATGCCGGGTCCCGAACAGGATCGCGAACAGCGCCATCGAAAGCGAGACATACAGCGCCATGTCGCCCAGCACGGGGCTGGCGCTGTCGGCAGCCGGCGCGGTGTGTTCGATGATCGTGCCGAGCGAGAGGGAGACCGCCTTGAGCTGTAAGGCGATATAGGGGACGGTGCCCACGATCGCGATCAGCGCCACGGTGGCGGCGACCGACTGGCTCTTGCCGTAGCGCGCGGCGATGAAGTCCGCGATGGAGGTGATGTTCTGCGCCTTCGCCAGCCCCACCACGCGAATGACCACGGGTGTGAACAGGCCGATCATCAGCACCGGCCCGATATAGATGGTGAGAAACTCGTAGCCGTTACGCGAAGCGGAACCGACCGAGCCGAAGAATGTCCAAGACGTGCAATAGATCGCCAGCGATAGCGGGTAGATCAAAAGACGGGCGCGGCCTTCTCGGCCCAGGTGGCGGACCCGATCTCCGTAGCTCGCCACCAGGAACAGAAAGCCGATGTAGCCAAGCGCAACCGCGATGACGACCCAGCCTTGCAGCATGTCGTTCCTCTCGGGTTTGGCCGCAGCCAAGACCCGTATCCGGCCTCAGGTGCCGATCCACAAATTCTATCATCCCAGAACCTGCGGCCTTGTCCATCAGCGGGCAGTGGGATTAAAATCCGAGAACTGTTAAGGGGTTAGAGGGATTGAACCTGATCCGACGGGGCAGCGAAGGGCCGACACAACGGCAGCCAAACTCCCCGGCCGGCTCAAGCCGCAAGCGCGCGGGCACACGCGCTTTGTGGGAAATGGCATCACCGTGTCACGCAGGAGGATGCGATGCTGAAGAAATTTCAAGACTTCGCCGTCAAGGGCAATGCCTTCGACCTCGCCGTTGGCGTCATCATCGGCGCCGCCTTCGGCGGGATCGTGACATCGCTGGTTGGTGATATCTTCATGCCGATCATCGGCGCGATTACCGGCGGCCTCGATTTCAGCAACTATTTTGTTGGACTGTCGAGCAGCGTCACGGCGGGTTCGCTGGCCGAGGCGAGGAAGCAGGGTGCGGTGCTGGCGTGGGGCAACTTCCTCACCATCCTCATCAACTTCCTGATCGTCGCAGGCGTGTTGTTCCTGCTGGTCAATCTGATCCAGAGATTCCGGCAGCAGGAAGTGGAGAAGCCCGCCGCCGCGCCGCCGCGCCAGGAGGTGCTGCTGGAGGAAATCCGCGACTTGCTTGCGAAGCGTTCTTAAACGATCGTTCCGGTGTCATCGTGGAGCGCGGACATCCGCGCTCCACGGTCAGGGGCGGTCAAGTGCCGATGGCGTCGCATCGCCATCGGTCGACATGCTTGCTATTTGTTCGTAGCGGACGCACTTTTAGGTCCGCGTTTCAGCTTGGACCGTACTGCCGATGCCCGATCAGTCCTTGAATAGCACGGGAGGCTCCGTCGCCGGTGACGCGGTGGAGTTCAAGGGCATGAAGTTGTTGACGCCGCGCGAGCGCGAGGTTTTGGCGTTGATTGTCACCGGGGCGTCCAACAAGGAGGCGGGCCGCAGCCTTGATATCAGTCCGCGGACCGTGGAGGCCCACCGCGCGCGCATCATGGTTAAGCTTGGCGCCCGGAATCGACACGGCATTGATCCCGCCGATGGCGCCTCTCTCAGTAACAGCGAAAAATGAATGGTTGCGGACCGCCGAGACGTTGTTGATCGGCGCGGTGGGCGGTTTGACGCTGAACTGGCTCAATTTTCCAGCCGGTCTGATCACGGGATCCCTGCTTGGTGTTGCGGTCGCCGCGCTCGCGGGGCGGCCGCTTATGGTGCCGACCCCGCTGTCGCGTGTCATTTATGTCGTGGTCGGCATTTCAATCGGCGCCGTGGTGACGCCTGAGACCTTGACGGGCCTGGCGGCGTTTCCGCTCGCGATCGCCGTCCTTGTCGTTTCCACGCTATGCATGATCGCCGCCACGACCTACTACCTTCGGTTTGTCCACGGATGGGACGCACGGACGGCACTGTTCGGCGCGAGCCCCGGCGCTCTCGCCCAGGTGATGACGCTCGCCGCGGAATACAAATCCGACATGCGCGCGGTTGCGGTGGTCCAGACGCTTCGCGTGGTGACGCTGACACTTGGTATTCCGATCGGGCTTTCGGCTTTCGGGCTCACCGCGTCCGGCGGACTGATGTCGCGCTTTGCCGCGGCCGGTGCGCCGTCGCCGGTGGAACTTTGCATTCTCGTCGTCGTCTCGGTGTTGGCGGCTTGGCTGTTCTTCCGGCTGCGGCTGCCCGGCGGATTGATACTCGGTGCGATGGGGGCGTCCGCTGTGTTGCATGGCGGCGGTTTCATCCATGCGATCCTGCCGTGGTGGGTGGCTTATGCCGCAGTGATCGGAATCGGTGCGGTCACCGGTTCGCGCTTTGCTAATACCAGCGTGCGGACGCTTGTCCGGTTCCTCGGCGCAGCGCTGGGGTCATTCGCCGTCGCAATGGCCGTTGCCGCTTCGGCGGTGCTGCTCCTGGCGACGATGATGTCGGTTCCGCC
>JAFKKQ010000217.1 GCA_017304505.1 Hyphomicrobiales bacterium
GATGGCCACCGGCGGCGAACACCGCAATCGACAACAATCCGATCGCGATCGCGCCCAGCACGATCCGGCGCGACGGCACGAACGCCGCGCCGCGGCGGCGCGCGAAGCGAATGGCGATGGCGGCTGCGATTGCAAGGCTCGCCCAGGTGGCGGCAAGACCGCCCCACGGCCCAAGATAATTCGCCGCCAGAATCGGATCGATGCCGCCGAGCGCCAGGAACGCCGGCAGATTGAGGCTGCCGATCACGCTGCCGATGATGAACATGGCAAGCGTCAGCAGCATCCGGCCGGAGCCGCCGCCAACGGTGTAGAGCGTGCCGGAGCCGCAGCCGTTGGCGAGTTGCATGCCGATGCCGAACACGAACGCCCCAATCACGAGGGAGGGCCCAAGCGGCGCGATGGCGCCGCCGAAGCCCGGCACCAGCGCGGCGACCGGAACGATGACGGCGGCGGCGATGGCGATCACGAGAAGGCCGCCGATGAAACCATCGGCCTCGCTGCGCACGATCAGCCGACGCCATGACGCGGTGAAGCTGAATTGCGCCTTGAGGAAAACCGCGCCGAGCGCGAAGCCGCTGACGAGGAGCGCGGCCGCCGCAGGCTGACCATCGATCAGAACAAGAGCCACCAGCAGCGCCGCCGCCAGCACCGAGGCAATCAGGAACGGCCAGTCGCGCTGCGACGGCTGCTCCGGCTCACGCGCCGCTGAGACGGGCTCGATTGCTGCAACACTCATGGCTTATCCCCCTGGTCCCCGCGTCCGGTCCGGTCGAACGCTACAAGCCCATCCCAAGGGCCTTCTTGATGTCGTCCCAGCGCGTGCGCGACGAACTCACGGGATGACGCGGATCGGCGGTCCATTCCACCATCGAGCCGTCGTAAAGCGATACGTCGGGCCGCTCCAAGATGACCGACAACACGAACCAGTCCGTCGCCGCCCAATGGCCGGTGTTGCAATAAGCGACCGCCGGTCCGCGCGGAATCGTTGCCGCAATCACGGCAAGCTCCGCCTTCGGCCGCAGGCGATTGGTCGCCGGATCGTAGAAGCGCGCGCTGTCGAGGCTGACAGCGCCGGGGATATGGCCGTAAGCCTTGGCGGCGGCGACCTTCTCCTTGCCGTCGAAGAAGCTGCGCGGCCGCGCGTCGACCAGCGTCGCTCTGGTGTTCTGCTCCACCAGCTTGACGTCAGCGAGCAGGCGCTCGTCGGGCTTGATCGAAAAGATCTTCGGTGACGGGGTGTTTGCGCGGCTTTCGACCGGATAGCCCGCCGCCCGCCAAGCCGCGAAGCCGCCGTCGAGGATCGACACCGCGGGATGGCCGGCGACCTTGAGCGTCCAATAGACCCGCGCCGCAGAGCCGAAGTCGGTCGCGCTCACGCCCGCAGGAACGATGATGACGTGGTTGTCCTCGTCGATGCCGGATTCGCCGATCAGCTTCTCCAGCTCCGCCGCTGTCGGCAACATGAACGGCACGCCGTTGCGCGTGACGCGCCAGCCGGCCTTATCGTAGTCGCTGTGGATGGCGCCGGGAATATGCCCCTCCGCATAGGCCCGTGCGCCGCCGCCGTCGACGACGGAGCGCACATCCAGCACCACGATGTCCGGATCAGACAGGTGAGACTTCAGCCATTGCACCGACACCAGTGGGGTAACCGGCCTGGCCGCGGCCGGTGCGGCGCTCAGAACGGCTCCGATCGCCGCCAAAGCGACAACCATCCTCCGAACGGCAGCAAACGGTGACATGGAAAGCTCCGCGGCAGGCCACCCGGCAGACGCCGGGCTCAACATTCCGCTTGAAATAGAATATTTTACTCTGTAATTACAATATGTCATCTTAAAAGAAAAAATATTCTATAATTCTTCTAAGAACAACAACGGGGGCCTGCATGGACGCCATCGACCGGAAAATTCTCGCCGTCATCCAGACCGACGCATCGTTATCGGTCGCCGAAATCGGCAGCCGCGTCGGCCTGTCGTCGACACCGTGCTGGAAGCGCATCCAGCGGATGGAAACCGAGGGCGTCATCACCAAGCGCGTCGCCTTGATCGATCCCAGCAAGATCGGCCTTGGCATCACGGTGTTCGTGTCGGTCGAAACCGGCGACCATTCGCAGGAATGGCTGGACCGCTTCGCCGAGTCGGCCAGCGCCATGCCGGAGGTGATGGAGTTCTATCGCATGGCGGGCGACGTCGATTACATGCTCCGCGTCGTGGTGCCCGACATCGCCGGCTACGACACGTTCTATAAAAAGCTGATCAGCACGGTGCCGCTGAAGAACGTTACGTCGCGTTTCGCGATGGAGAAGATCAAGTCGACCACCGCGCTGCCGATCCCGTAACGGCTACGACGCCGGATAGATTACGGATTCGGACTTTCGCGGACTCATGTAGAGTTGATCGGTCAGCGTCAGGTTGCCGGTGATGACGTAGCCGACCACCGGCTGGTAGAGATACTCCGCCTCGCTCCAGATCAGCGAAGAATTCTTAATCACCAGCGCGGACGGCAGCGTCACCGGGTCGCCGTGGCTGTGGGCCGTTCCATTGAGCGACCGGCTCCAGTCGACGGTCGCGTTGCCATCGCCGTCGATCTTCACGCTCGACACCGTCAGCTTGAGGTTGCCGACCGGAAACGGCGCCATCACCGACGACGCGGCATCGAGCACGTCATCCATGTCCGTTACGGTCAGACTCGGTGTCCGCGACACCAGATCGGCGATGGTACGCGCCGTGACCGTGACCTTGCGGTCGGCCGTGATGCCCTGGGACAGATCCACCGACCCGAAGTAAAGGATCAGCAACAGCGGCAGCAGCAACGCGAACTCGACGGCGGACACGCCGCGCTCGTCGCCGATCCACCGCTTGAAAGCGCCGGTGCGCAACAGCGCGCGCTCCACCGCCCGCATCATGTTCCGTCTCCTTGATACGGCTCGTTGCGGAACGCCACGGTCGCCATCACCAGCCGCTTGTTGCCCGGCATATCGGCGAGATCGAGTCCAAGAAGCGGGACGTAGACCGGCCAGAGATAGATCAGCCGCACGACCACGATGTCGCCGGGGCCGCCGGCCTGGTAGCTGAATTGGTCGCTGGTCGGTGGGGTGCTGCTATCGAACAGGGCTTTGATATCATTGAGCTTCTGGGTCGCGCCCCCGGACATTGTTGCAAATGATGAATAGGTCTGCACGTCGACGTAAAGGCCGCCCATGCAATCGAACAGGCCGGCGACCTTGTCGCAAACCGCCTGCTTGAATTTATCCTGGTCGAACCCCTGGCTCTGCGCCTGCCCGGTCATGATCAGACGCGCACTGTCGGCCGCTACCGTTTCCAGCGACTGGCTGGCGAAGAACACCATCGCCGTTTCCATGATGGCGAACATCAGAGCCAGGAACGGAGCCGCGACCAGTGCGAATTCGACGGCTGCCGCGCCATCCTGCTGACGGACAAGACGGCGCATGATGCCGCGGCCCAACAGCCGCTGCGCGACGCCGGCGAGCCTGGCCTGTATACCGCCGATCATGTGATTCATCCGGGCCGAAGCGGCTTTAACGCCGCTCAACACCGCTGTTCTAACAATGAGGCGTTGTCGAATGGTTGCAACAATTGAAGACAACGGCGTGGATCGGCTTTACCAGCCGCTAACCAGGACGTCACCGGAGGATTATTTCTGACCCTGCGCCTGCGCGTTCAGGGTGCCGACCTGGCCCAGATTCGCCGAGAAGTAATTTGCGGTGTCGCCGACCGTGATGCGCCGCTCACAGTTGGGCATGCAGCTGTACGACTCGCGCTCGACGCCCCGATACACCACGACAATCCGATCCGCCGGGCCGACCACCCGGACCGACCGCTGCATCAAAGCGGAGCGCGAGCTGTGGAGCGCAACCATGTTGGTGGCGCCGTAACTTTTGGCGGTGATCACCGCGATTCCGCCCGCCTGCACCACGGCGTCGGCGATCAGGTGATTGCCGATCACCAGGAGCCCGGGTCGACGGTCCGGCAACCCACGCCGCCAACGCCAGCGCCGAAGCGAGAAACACACCCGGCCAACGGCCACGGCAGGAAGCAAACGCCGCCATCGAAATCTCCAAACGCCGACAACCGCCGCCGGCCGGCAGAAGCCAAGTCGTCACAAGGCCGTCGTCCCCAGGGCCATCGTCAGGCCATTCTTACGTTTCGAGTTAAACGAAAATTGGTGAATAAAGTCCGAAGCCGCGCAGTCCGGGCGCGGGCGTGTCGTGCCGCCTCCCTCCGTCCATATCGCCGCTCCTCTTATCCCGGCGGCCTTTGTTGATGACTGTGATGCCCGCGCTTCGTCCCGGCCATGACGACGGAAAGGTCGGCATCAGCGGCGGTCGGTATTACTCGAACACAGTATTGGAAAAAGGTGTTGGCTTGGCGATTACTACAATTTTATTCAAAATATAATGCAATGCATTTTTAACCACGGTTCAAATACCGCCGAAAGCTTCGTAATTCATCGATCGAATTAACGGGTCCGCAACGCAGCTTCGCTAGGTTCGCCCACGATCCGGCTTGGATGAAACATAACAGCCTTCCGGATCCGCTCAGACAGCCACATGTGGACCCTCTAAGGAGCTACCCAATGAAGAACCTGATTTCGCGTTTCGCGAAGGATGAGTCGGGTGCGACCGCTATCGAATACGGCCTGATCGCCGCCGGCATCTCCGTCGCCATCATCTCGGTCGTGCAGACGCTGGGCACGAACCTGAACTCGACCTTCCAGACCATCAGCGACAAGCTCGCGCCTGCGACACCGTAATCCAGCCTTTGGAATGCGGCAGGGGTTCCGGAAACAGTGCCGGAGCCCCTGCCTTTATTATTTCAAGGGCCCGCAACTCGCGGGCGATAGCTGAAAGTCCGCAAGATTCGCGCTTGCGACCTTACGATTTCTTCAGCTTCGAACACTAAAACCTACGCGATGCCCTGCGGGTGCTTCGGCAGTTCGTCATCCAGTGGTTTGCCAACCATGCGTCGCCGCTTGACTTTCGTGGCTCAACGATCGGAGCCAACCGCGGCGGAATACGGGCTCATCGTCGCCGTTCTCGTGCTTGCGATCGGCATTTCCCTCCACGGCCTCGCCGGCAAGACGGCGGCGGTGCTGGGATGGATCGCTGGCACAGCCCGCTAATGAAAGAGCCGGAGCGATGATCGACGCAGTTCGCCTTCTCCTGTTTCCTGCGCTGATGGCGTTTGCGGCTTCGAGCGACCTCTTCACCATGACGATCTCCAACCGGGTGGCGCTGGCCCTGGTCGCCAGCTTCTTTGCCCTGGCCTTTGCGAGCGGCATGAGCCCGGCCGATATGCTGACACATAGCGGTGCGGCGCTGGCGGTGCTGGCGGTCACTTTCACCCTGTTCGCCTGCGGCTGGATCGGCGGCGGCGACGCCAAGCTTGCGGCGGCAACGGCGCTATGGCTCGGCTTCGATCATCTCGTGGCCTACCTGCTCTACGCTTCCATCTTGGGCGGCGCTTTGACCTTGCTGGTGATCCAGTTCCGCGGATTGCCCTTGCCGGCTGCGCTCTTGGGCCAGGATTGGGTGGAGCGGCTGCACCGCCGGAACGCCGGCGTGCCTTACGGCATCGCGCTCGCGGCGTCGGCTCTGCTGATTTATCCCGACACCGCTTGGCTGCATTTCGGCTAGACCGGCCGGCACATCTGCCGCCGATTTCGAACGTGTCTGCTTACGCAGACGAGTGCGGGATGCACACGTGTGCCACACGCAGCCGCTCATTTTTCGGAAATATATTTTTAACTGCATTTGGATATGCGCCGTTAACCACGAATTGACGTTTGCCTGCTGAAATCCAGTGGTGTCGGGCTCCGGCACTGCGGAGTTCTTAGCTGAGCGAAACGCGGCCGAAACGGCCGTGATGCCCCGTAACCAGAGTGAGTAAGCGTTATGAAAGCCGCGCGTGTCCTCGTCCTCACCGTCGCCCTCGCCGCGGGCGGTGCCGCCGCGTTTCTCGTCAGCAACAACCAGTCCAAGCCACCGCCCGCTCCCGCTCCGGTCGTGCAGCTTCCGACAGTCGACGTGCTGATCGCGAAAGCGAATATCGGCCTCGGCACAACGGTAGCGGCCAAGGATCTCGGCTGGCAGGCTTGGCCGGCCGCGACGACCGGCGACGCCTACATCACGAAAAAGAACAAGCCGAACGCCATCACCGAGTTGACCGGCGCGATCACGCGGGCGCCATTCACGTCCGGCGAACCGATCCGCGAAAGCAAGCTCATCAAGGCCAATGGCAGCTCGGGATTTATGGCGGCGATCCTGCCGTCCGGCATGCGCGCGGTCTCGACTGAAATCTCGCCGGAAACCGGCGCGGGCGGCTTCATCCTCCCCAACGACCGGGTCGACGTCATCCTGTCGCGACGTCCCAGAGACAACGATAGCCGCTCCCTCACCGCGTCGACCAGCGAAACGATCCTGACCAACGTCCGGGTCCTCGCGATCGACCAGACCGTCGAGGAAAAGAACGGCCAGCGCGTCGTGGTCGGCAAGACCGCCACTGTCGAACTGTCGCCGCGCCAGGTCGAGATTCTCGCTCAATCGCGGCAACTCGGCACATTGTCGCTGGCGCTGCGCAGCCTGCTCGATGCCGGTAAGACCACGCCTGACAATACCGAAAAACGCACCAGCCATATCAACACCGTTCGATACGGCGTCACCGCCAACAGATGACGCCTGAAGGAGCAAACCCATGACGAAAGCGACGCCCGCCCGCCTTGCAACATTCGCGGCGCTGATCGTCATGTCGTCGCTCGGTCCATCCGCGCCGGTCATGGCGGCCGATGTACCGGCCGACTTCCATGCTCCGGCGGTCCAGATTCACGGCGACAAGTCAACGCAGTTCCTGCCGCTCGGCGTCGGCAAGAGCATCGT
>JAFKKQ010000218.1 GCA_017304505.1 Hyphomicrobiales bacterium
TGAGATTTGCCATCTCATGGCGCTGCGAACGCGGCCCGAGCACCTTCCGCAACGCAACATCCTGCACGCAATGTCTCGGCTAATGAACAACCGAGTCAATTGTTGGACTGCGCCATCGCGAGGAGAATCTCGTTTTTCCACAATGGTTTAACTGAAAGTTTGAAATGAATTCTCTTCATCCCGTAACTCACCGCGGGATCGATGCAATTGTGTTGCCGCCGTTGCAGGAACTCCGGCACAGCAACCCGCTGTTGCGCCCCCAAGGAGTTCGATGCGTTCGGCGTGCCCACGACGGTATTGAAGTCGATGCACGCTCACAACGTCGGCTGTCATGTTTCCTATCTGTCGCCTGCCATCCCAAACGGGTTGCAGATAGCAACAAACCAACGACAAAGGTTGTGAAGCCTTCACCCGATCCAGAAGCGACCCCGAGCTCGCTTGTTAACACCTTCGCGCGTCTTGCCTTGAAACTCCCCTGCCCGGGGTCTTGACTGCGACTCTTGTCGGTCACGGGGAGACCAACATGTCCAGCACTCAAGCCGCAAATGTGACTGCTGCAGATGCGCGCCCGGACGGGGCCGCCGGCAAGGCACTGCTTGCCTCCGCAGTCGGCTACGCCATGGACGGTTTCGATCTTCTGATCCTTGGCTTCATGTTGCAGCCGATTTCGGCGGAGTTGCATCTCACGAAGCCGGAGGCCGGTTCGCTCGTGACCTGGACGCTGATCGGCGCAGTCGTCGGCGGCATCCTGTTCGGCACCCTCGCGGATTATTGCGGCCGCGTCCGTGTGCTGACGTGGACGATCATGTTGTTCGCCATTTTCACCGGCCTGTGCGCCCTGGCCCAAGGCTATTGGGATCTACTTGTCTACCGCACCATCGCCGGCCTGGGTCTCGGCGGCGAATTCGGCATCGGCATGGCGCTTGTGGCCGAAGCATGGCCGGCCAAGCAGCGGGCCCGCGCGTGCTCCTATGTCGCACTCGGCTGGCAGGCTGGCGTGCTGATGGCGGCGCTGCTCACACCGGCTCTGCTGCCGCATGTCGGCTGGCGCGGCATGTTTCTCATCGGCCTGGTGCCCGGGCTGATTGCCTTTGCGGTGCGCTGGTATGTCGGCGAACCGAAGATCTTCCTGGAGCGCGCCGCGCACGAACGCTCGATGCAGCCGCTGCGCATGCGGGTCAAGGACGCCGAGACAACCAAGATCAGCCTCGGCATGTTGATCCTCTGCTCGGTGCAGAACTTCGGCTACTACGGCGTGATGATCTGGCTGCCGAGTTATCTGTCGACGCGGTTCGGCTTCGGCCTCACGCAGTCCGCGCTTTGGACGGCGGTCACCATCCTCGGCATGGCTCTCGGCATCTGGCTGTTCGGCATCTACGCCGACAGGTTCGGGCGGCGGCCGGCGCTGCTGACGTTCCAGGCCGGCGCGTTCGTCATGGTGTTGATCTATTCGATGCTCACCGGACCGATGGAGCTCTTGATCTTCGGAGCCATCATGGGCCTGTTCGTCAACGGCATGCTGGGCGGCTACGGCGCGTTGTTGTCCGAGCTTTACCCGACAGAAGCGCGCGCCACCGCCGAGAATGTGCTGTTCAACCTCGGCCGCGGCGTGGGCGGATTCGGCCCCTTCGTGGTGGGAGCGCTGGCCGCGACCTATTCGTTCGCCGTCGCCATCGCCCTTCTCGCCCTCATTTACCTTATCGACATCATTGCGACGCTGACCCTGATCCCGGAAAGAAAGGGCGTGCCGCTGCAATAGGCCGAAAAGCCATAAGCGGCTTGCGTTTGGGGCTTGCGTTCGACCGCCAGCCGATGCGCAGCGTTTGCCATCACGTTCATGCGACGCTGCGCGCCCCTCGTGACAATGCCGCCTCAGGTTGTGCTACACTGGCAAGGTGGCGTTCGAGGTCGGGGGATTGTTGTTCATGCGTATCCATCGTTCTCTTTTAGCGCCGGGTGCGGCGGCGCTTTTGCTCGTGCTTGCGGTTTGGCCGGCATCGGCCAAGATTCTCATCACGGTCGACAAGTCGACGCAGCGAATGACCGTCTCGCAGGACGGCTCCACGCTCTACACATGGCCGGTCTCGACAGGGGTCCAGCGCTACGACACCCCGAACGGATCGTTCACACCGTCCCGCATGGCCAAGACCCACTTCAGCCGCGAGTGGGACAATGCGCCAATGCCGAACTCAATCTTTTTCACCGAGCGTGGCCACGCCATTCACGGCACGTCGCACACATCGATCGGCCGCCCGGCGTCGCACGGCTGCGTACGGCTAAGCCTGGCAAACGCGCGCACGCTGTTCGAATTGGTGAAACGCGAAGGCATGTCCAACACCACCGTGGTGCTGTCGGGTACGCTGCCAAGCGTCGAAACGCCTGCGATGGCGCGGCACACTCCGGCGCGATCCCGCAACCGGACGCGCACAGTCGAACGCCATATCGACAGCGATGACGACGATTTTGTAACGCCTCCGCGGCGCCCGCTTTACGGCGCGCCGCGCGGCTATGCTCGCCAGCCGGGATACTGGCTGCGTTACCCCGACGGCACGCGAGTCTACTATGGCGGCGAACAGGCATACCGGCGGATGATGGGGCCACCGCCGGTCTATATCGGCCGGCGCTCCGGCTGGGATTGACCGCGCGACAAGCAAAAAGCCCGTATGCGCGATGGACGAACGCATCGCGCGCACAGACGTTCATGATTCGTGGATACGATCCCTGCCGGTAACCAGACGCCGTTCGCAAAAGTCTGTGAAGCCATCCGAACGGCACGCTGCCTGGAACTGACCTACGCCGGCCACCGCCGCGTGGTCGAGGTTCATGTCGCCGGTCATACGCGCGACGGCGAGGCGCTCGTTCGCGCCTGGCAAGTGCGCGGCGGCAGTTCCAGCGGCCAGCCCACCGGATGGAAGTTGTTTCGCCTGGCGCAGGTCTGCTCGGCGCGCTTGAGCGCGGAGCCGTTGCAAGCTCCCCGCGCCGATTATCAGCGCAGCGACCCGACGCTCGTCCACATCGTCTGCCAAATTTGATGAAGTGTCGTGGGTGCCCGGGCGCGGAACGCGGACGCGCTACACCACCCGCCTGTTCAACCGAGGTTCCCCGATCCCACCGACAACTTCTCTCCATCCCGGCGGCGACACCGCGCAGCCGGGATCAATCCGTCATTGCAAGACCCGCTCAACGTCGTCGAGTCGGACCCATTAGGCCCAACGTCAGACGGTCGTCTCCACCGTCCGCCGCTCGGCGGTCTCGTGCCCCTCACCTTCCGGCACGTTCAACGGCACGCTCGGGAGCTGCAACACGGTCGCCCATTGCCCCGGAACAAGCCGTGCCAGCGGCACGATCGTTCCGTCGGTGAATTCGAGCGCATCGTGGTGCGTATGCGGAAGGTGCTGGTCGATCTGCCGGAAGCGGGCAACCTTGCTCGCAGCCACCTTCTGCCAATGGGTGATCGGGTGCAGATAACGCACATCGCTATCGAAGGCGATCTCCGTGCCCGGTCGCAGGCATACTGCCGTATTCAGGTCACCAGCACCCGCAAACCCCCGGGTGATGGTGTTGGGAAAGCTGGTCACGATCAACCGATCTGCCACGACCGCCGGCCGCGACGCCACGTGTTCGAGACTGTAATCGCACATGACTGGTTCCCTTCATGATGCCCCCTCCCGAACAACAGGGATGCCGCGTCCCTGTTCCTGCGCCGAAGCGGATTTCATGATGAAAAGTTGATGGCAGCGCACGACGCAAAGTGGCATGGATGACACCCGCCCCGCCCGGTGTTCATCGTCACGTCGCTCTGAACAAAAATGCGGCATCAAAAGGGGAGGATTGCCATGTCAATGAACAAGGTGCGCGCCGCGCTCGCGGCCGCGTGCGTACTGACTGTGCCCGCATCAGCACAGACTATTGCCCATAAGGACATATCGGTGGACGCCGCCTTGACCATTGCCACCAC
>JAFKKQ010000219.1 GCA_017304505.1 Hyphomicrobiales bacterium
GCCCGGTCGATATGCTGATCATGGCGCTGGAAAAGCTCGGAGGGCAGATCGACATCGACGGCGGTTACGTCGTGGCGCGCGCCAAAAATGGCCTGAAAGGCGCCGAGATCAAATTTCCCAAGGTCACCGTGAGCGGCACTCATGTTGCGCTGATGGCGGCCGTGCTGGCGCAAGGTACGACGGTGATCGACAACGCCGCGCAGGAACCGGAAATCGGCGACGTCGCCGATTGCCTCAACAAGATGGGTGCGCGGGTTTCCGGCATCGGCACCTCGCGCCTCATCATCGAAGGCGTGACGCGGCTTGGCGGCGCCCGGCACCGCGTGCTGCCCGACCGCATCGAGACCGGCACCTACGCGATGGCGGTGGCGATGACTGGCGGCGACGTGCTGCTTGAGGGCGCGCGGCCGGAGCTGTTGCAGGCCGGCCTCGATGTGATTGCCCAGTCGGGTGCCGAGATCACCGCGACCAATGAAGGCATTCGCGTGAAACGCAACGGCGCGGGCATCGCGCCGGTCGAGGTGACGACGCAGCCGTTTCCAGGCTTCCCCACCGACCTGCAGGCGCAACTCATGGCGTTGATGACGCGAGCCAAGGGTACATCGCGGATCAAGGAGACAATCTTCGAGAACCGCTTCATGCACGTGCAGGAGTTGGCGCGGCTCGGCGCCAACATCCAGCTCGACGGCGAAACGGCGACCATTGAAGGCGTCGAACGGCTGAGGGGCGCGCCGGTGATGGCGACCGATTTGCGCGCTTCGGTGTCGCTGGTCATCGCCGCTCTCGCCGCCGAAGGCGAAACGATGGTCAATCGCGTCTATCATCTTGATCGCGGCTTCGAGCGGCTGGAGGACAAGCTCGGTGCGTGCGGCGCAGCGATCGAGCGCGTGAGCGGTTAGGCCGTTGCGGATGCGCGCGCCCGTCATTGGCCTGCTGGCCATCGTTGCCTGCACGGCCTTTGCGTTTGCGACCCTTGCCGTCACAACTCCCGCCGACGCACAGTCGCCGCTGCAATGCAGCGGCGCGCAGAAGCCCTGGATGGTTGCCGAATTGCTGTTCGGCCGTGAGCACGTGAGCGAAAAGCGCTGGCGGCGTTTTCTCGCCACCGAAATCACGCCGCGCTTTCCCGATGGGCTCACCGTCTTCGACGCCAGGGGACAATGGCGCCCGCCCGGCCGTAAAGCGATTGCGCGCGAGCGCAGCAAGATCGTCATGATCGCGATGCCGCCCAGCTCCGGCAACGACAGGCGGCTTGCGGATATCATCGAAGCTTACAAGGCGCGGTTCAAACAGCAGTCGGTTGGCTTGATCGTCCGCCCGGCGTGCGTATCATTTTAGGCTTGAACCCCTCCAAGGGGCTTCCTACCTTCCCGGCAGTGTCACGCAGTAAAGGTCGGCTTATGGACCCGCTCAAGCTCATCGCGCTTGATGGGGACGACATCGAAGTCGTTTCCGCGCATCTTCAGGACGCCGTGGTCAAGGCTGCGGATATTCACTGGCGTCCATCCGAGAAGCGGGTGGTCGTTGGGCTTAACCGGTTCGACTGGGAGGCGGCCGGCGCTGCTTCGCCGGAATTCCGACGCCGTCGGGCGGCGTTGCGCTTCGAACGTGTTTCAGCCTGCAAGTGCCGCAACGTGGCGTCCGCGGAAAAGGACAAAGTCCTGAACCTTCTTGCCGTTTCGTTTGCGACGACCGACGGTCCAAGCGGTGTGGTGACATTGATGTTCTCCGGCGGGGCGGCGTTGCGCCTCGACGTCGAATGTCTTGAGGCCGAATTGGCCGACCTTGGCCCGACCTGGGTCACGGAATGCTGCCCGGCTCATCTTGTCGAGGACCTCATGGATGGCGCGCTTGGGAATAGCGCGCTTGCGGGTGCCGCAAATCCCACCTCAGAGGGCGCTCCGCGAACTGACGAGACAACCGAGACCAAGACCGCCAAACAGGGTTGACGCGCCTGCCGTCAAGGCCCATTGACCGGCAAAACCGGGAATTGGCCCGGCTTGGCAGGGCGCGATGCCGATACGCCTCGACAGCCGATCCGTAGACTTCGCCACGCGCTTCGCCGCTTTCCTCACCACCAAACGGGAGGTGTCCGAGGACGTCGAGCAGACCGTGCGGGCGATTATCGCCGACGTCCGCGCCAACGGCGACCGTGCGCTGGTTGCTCTGAGCCGGAAGTTCGACCGCATCGATCTCGAACAGGTCGGACTTCGGGTGCCGGCGGGCGAGATCGAGGCGGCAACGCAGTCCTGTGACAAGCGGGCGCTCGATGCGCTTGCGGTGGCGCGCGATCGGATCGAGGCTTATCACAAGCGGCAGAAGCCCGCGGACGATCGCTTTACCGATGCGCTGGGCGTCGAACTGGGGCATCGCTGGAGCGCGATCCACGCCGTGGGGCTCTACGTGCCGGGCGGCACGGCCGCGTACCCTTCGTCGGTGCTGATGAATGCGATGCCGGCCAAGGTTGCCGGCGTCGCGCGCATCGTCATGGTGGTGCCGGCGCCGGATGGCAAACTGAATCCTTTGGTGCTGGCGGGGGCGAAGCTCGCCGGTGTCGATGAAGTTTATCGCGTCGGCGGCGCGCAGGCGGTCGCGGCGCTGGCTTACGGCACCGAAACGATCAAGCCGGTGGCAAAGATTGTCGGCCCGGGGAACGCCTACGTGGCGGCGGCCAAGCGCGTGGTGTTCGGCACCGTTGGCATCGACATGATCGCCGGCCCTTCGGAGGTGCTGATCCTGGCCGACAAGGACAGCAATCCCGATTGGATCGCCGCCGATCTCCTGGCACAGGCCGAGCATGACGCCGCCGCGCAGTCCATCCTCATGACCGATGACGCATCGCTTGCCGACGCCGTGGAGAAGGCCGTCGCCGCGCAACTCACGACGCTGCCGCGCGCCGCCGTTGCCGGCGCATCGTGGCGCGACTTCGGTGCTGTCATCGTGGTGGAGCGTCTCGACGACGCCATCCCGCTGGTCGATGCGCTGGCGCCCGAGCACCTGGAGATCGAAACCGCCGACGCCGAGCGGCTGGCCGGCAAGATCCGCAACGCCGGCGCCATTTTTCTCGGGGCGCACACACCCGAGGCCATCGGCGATTATGTGGCCGGCTCAAACCACGTGTTGCCGACGGCGCGTTCGGCACGGTTCTCATCGGGGCTCGGCGTGCTGGATTTCATGAAGCGCACGTCGATCCTCAAATGTGGCCCCGAGCAGCTAGCGGTGCTGGGGCCGCATGCCATCGCGCTCGGCGAGGCGGAAGGACTCGACGCTCACGCTCGCTCCGTCGCGATCCGCCTGAACCGAAGATGACCACGGCCAAACCAGCGAATCGGAAGCGGCTCGTCGCGGTTTCGCTCGACGAGCGGTCGATCGGCCGCTCCAACCGTAACATCGAGAACGAACGCGCGGTCGCGATCAAGGATTTGATCGCGGCCAATTCGTTCGCGCCGGTCGGCCATCGCGGCGGTCCCTACGCGCTGCATCTGGGCATGAAGGACAACAGGCTGCTGCTCGACATCCGGCTCGCCGACGGCGAACCGGTGATCGCGCACCTGCTCTCGCTCTCGCCGTTCAAGCGGATCGTCAAGGACTACTTCCTGATCTGCGACAGCTATTACGCCGCCGTGCGTGCAGCGGTGCCAGGGCGCGTCGAGGCGATCGACATGGGCCGGCGTAGCCTGCACGACGAGGGCTCGCGCATCCTGCAAGAAGCGATCAAGACCAAGGTGAGGGTGGACTTTGCCACCGCGCGCCGCCTGTTCACCCTGATTTGCGTCTTGCACTGGAAGGGTTGAAGCGCAGCCGCACGAGGGCAAAACAAAAGCCCCCGCCTCAGCGAGGGCTCGTTCGTTTCCGGCCGATCCCGGCTTTACTTCTTGGTGATGCCGAGGCCTGCGAACTTCTTTTCGAAG
>JAFKKQ010000220.1 GCA_017304505.1 Hyphomicrobiales bacterium
GGCGACAGCAAGTGCACGACCATCATCAAGTCGGACGAAGCCTTGTTGACGGTCACGCCGATGTTGCGAACGTCGGCCGGCAAACGCGGCAGCGCCGTCGCAACACGGTTTTGCACCTGGACCTGCGCAATATCGAGGTTGGTGCCGACGTCAAACGTCACGCTGATCGAAAAACGTCCGTCACCGCTGGAATTGGACGAGACGTAGAGCATGTTCTCGACGCCGTTGATCTGCTCCTCGATCGGGGCAACCACGGTGGCCGCAACGACTTCCGCGCTCGCGCCGGGATACTGACCGGACACGCTGATGACAGGCGGCGCGATCTCGGGATATTGCGCGACCGGCAGGCGGCTGAAGGCCACCCCGCCGAGGATCACGAGCACGATCGAAACCACCGAGGCAAAGATCGGCCGATCGATGAAGAAGTGCGAAATCCGCATATCGCCGGTGCCTTACCGATTCTCGTTGCGGGTTATTGCTGGTTCTTGGCCTGCGGACCCGACGGACCGGCACCCTGTTCTTGCGGGGTCACCTTCTGGCCGGGCCTCACGCGCATCAAACCGTTGACGACGATACGGTCGTCGGCCGCAATACCATCCCTGATGACACGCAGATTGTCATCGATCACCGGCCCCAGCGTCACGTACTTCTGGACCGCCGTGTTGTTGGCATCGATGACGAGCACAAACTTGCGCACCTGCTCCGTGCCGATCGCGGCATCCGGCACCAGCAGCGCCTGATAGGTCGGCGAGCCCGGCACACGGATGCGCCCAAACATACCGGGAATCAGCACGCCGTCCGGGTTGGAGAACACGGCGCGGCCGCGGATGGTGCCGGACGATCTGTCGATCACATTGTCGACGAAATCCATGTAGCCGCGATGGTCAAAGCCCTTTTCGTCGAGCAGCTTGAGGCCGACAACGACCCCGCCCTCGCGCCCCGTCACCTCCTTGCCGCTGCGCGAGAAGCGCTCGTAACGGAGATACGACGCCTCATCCATCGTGAACTCAAAACGGATCGGATCGAGCGAAACAATGGTGGCGAGCAGCGTGGTGTTTCCCGCCGTGCCGCCGGTCACCAGGTTGCCGGGCGACACACGACGATCGCCGATGCGGCCGGCGACCGGCGCACGAAGCTCGGTGAATTCCAGGTCAAGCTCGGCCTGGCGCACTGCGGCCTCGTTCGCCGCAACCGACGCCTGTGCACTGCGGAAAGCCTGTGTCCGCTGGTCGAACGCCTGTTCGGTGATGGTGTGATCGCGCACGAGTTGCTTGGCGCGGTCGAGGTCGGTCTGTGTGAAGGCAAGATTGGCTTTCGCCTGCGCCAGCGCGCCGCGCGCCTGATCGACCGCATTCTGAAACGGCCGCTTGTCGATGGTGAACAGGAGATCGCCCTGCTTCACGAGCTGGCCGTCGCGGAAGTGGATCTTGTCGAGATAGCCCGAGACCCGGGCGCGCACCTCGACGGAATCGACCGCGACGAAACGGCCGACGTATTCGTCCTGGTCGGTGACGCCGCGCTCGATCGGCTTGGCCACCGTGACCGCAGGCGGCGGTGGCGCGGCCGGGGGCTGGCTCTGGCCGCAAGCCGCCAGCAAGGGCGCGACAATCGCGAAGGCGGCTGCGGACCGCCGGAAGGGCGTATGAATCATGGGATCCGTGTGCTGCCAGCAAATCGCTGATGTTGCAATGCGGCAAGATAGAGACGCAAACCGATAAACGATAGGGGACGCCCGAACTATGTCGCCCCTGAAAGCCGTTCAAGGCTCTCGTCCGGGAAATCTCTTCAGAATCCCTGATGATTCCGATCAATAGGATTGAAGTCAGTCGCCGGAGGAGGCTGGCACCCCCGCCCGACCCCGTCTGCGGAACAGCGCCAGCCACTCCTTGCCGAATAGCATCAGAACCGCGCCGCCATAGACCGAGACACCGATCAAACCGAGAACAAGCAGCGTCGCAACGTCGCGCAGCGATGTCCAGCCTGCGAACAAGCCCGCGACCGGATGGCTGCAAACCAGCAGGGTCACGGCGAGCGCGACGGCCGCGGCCGCGAGCTTGATCCCGGATTGCCGCAGCCGCCGGTCGACGGCGAACAGCTTCCGCCGCACCGCGAACCAAACCAGCAACGCCAGATTGATCCAGGCGCCGACCGAAGTGGCAAACGCCAGTCCAACCTGAGCATAGCGATCCATCAGCAGGATCTTGAGTGCCACATTCACGACAACGGCGGCAAAGAGCGCCTTGACCGGTGTCGTCGTATCGCCGCGCGCAAGGAACGTGACCGAGACGCTTCGCATCAGCACGAACGGCAAAAGCCCGATCGCATAGGCCAGCAACGTCATGGCGGCCGCGTGTGCATCCGCGGCGGTGAACGCGCCGCGATTGAACAGCGCGCGCATAATCAAGTCCGGGACCAGCACAAAGGCGACCAGACAAGGAAGCGACAACAGTAGCGTCAGCTCGATGGCGCGATTTTGCGAATGCCGCGCACCGGCTTCATCACCCGCAGTGATCCGCCGCGCCATCTCCGGCAGCAACACAGTACCGGCGGCAATGCCAATCACCCCGATCGGAAGCTGGTTCAACCGGTCGGCATAATAGAGCGCCGACAGCGCACCGGCGGCGAGGAAGCTCGCGATGATGGTGTCGGCAAAGAGTGCGATCTGTGTTCCGGCCGAGCCGACCACGGCCGGCCCGAACCGCTTGAGGAACAACATCACTTCGGCGTCGAACCGCGGCCGGCGCAGCTTCGGCATCACGCCTTGGCGCGCGGCGTCGCCCGCCACCAACAGGAATTCAAGAATACCGGCGAGCAGCACGCCCCATGCCGCCGCGTGCCCGGCGGTTGGGAAAAACGCCGCAAGTGCGAGCGTCATCATCATCGAGAGGTTAAGCAGAATGGGTGCAGCGGCGGCGGCCGCAAAGCGATCCAGCGCGTTCAAGATACCGCCATAGAGCGTGACGAGGCTCACCAGCAGCAGATACGGAAACGTGATCCTGGTAAGGTCGACCGCGAGTGCGAAGCGGCCCGGGTCCTTGCCAAATCCAGGGGCAAGCAGGTCGATCACCCAGGGCGTGCATAACAGCGCCACCGCGAGCAGAACGATCTGGCTCGCAAGCAACAGCGTGAAAACCCGATCGGCGAACAGCCGCACGGCTGCCTCGCCGCTGGAGCCCCGGACGCGCGCATAGGCCGGGATGAAAGCGGCGTTGAAGGCGCCCTCGGCGAAGATCGCGCGAAAATGATTCGGCAACCGCAGCGCCACGAAGAATGCATCGGCAACGGGCCCGGCGCCGAGCACGGCGGCCAGCATGATGTCACGCAGGAATCCAGTCGCGCGTGACAACAACGTGATACCGCCCACGGTCAGAATGCGGTCAATCATTGGGGTTCACAATTATGTCGCCGTCACGTTGCCGCCGGAATCGATTCGTCCTTCGTCGGCATAGTCTGGCTATCACAGACGGTTTTTGAAATAGTGCTGCCGCATGACCAGGATCGTCCCCGTTCTTCTCGCGGGCGGCGCCGGGACACGGCTTTGGCCGGTGTCACGGGACGCCCTGCCCAAGCAATTCCTCCCTCTGATCGGGGAACGCTCAACCTATCAGGACACGCTGCTCCGGGTCGCCGAAGGCGAGCTGTTCGCAAAGCCGATTGTCATCACCGGCAGCGATTTCCGCTTTTTCGCGCGCCGCCAGGCCGAGGAGCTTGGGATCGAAGCGACGGTCGTGATCGAACCGATGCGCCGTGATTCGGGGCCTGCGGTTGCCGCCGCGGCAGCACTGGCGAAAAGCCGAGATCCGGACGCCGTGGTGCTGGCCCTGGCCGCCGACCACGTGATCCTCGATGTCGAGGAATTCCAGGCCACCTGCCTTGCCGGCCTCGCAGCGGCGCAAGCCGGCCG
>JAFKKQ010000221.1 GCA_017304505.1 Hyphomicrobiales bacterium
GGTGTAGACCGCCATCACGTCGGGCCGGTCGGGGAAATAGGTGATGCGGCGGAAGCCTTCGGCCTCGCACTGGGTGCACCACGTGCCGCTCGACCGATAGAGGCCCGAGAGCGCGGTGTTGGCTTGCGGATCGACCAGCGTTTCGACTTCAAGCGTGAACGGCCGCTGCGGCGGCTGGGCGATGGTCAGGCCGTCGGGCGTCGCGATATAGCGGTCGGATGCCAGCGTTTCGCCGTCGAGCTTGAGCGAGACCAGCGTGAGGCCGTCGCCGTTGAGCGCGAGGGGGGCCGGCGCGCCGGCCGAAGGATTGGGCTTGAGCTTCAGCGTCGCACGCACCGGCGTCCGCGTCGGATGAAGCCTGACATCGAGATCGACCGTTTCGACCAGCCAGTCGGGCGGGTGATACTCCGAGAGGCGGATGGGACGAGGTTCTTCGGTGCGCATCATGACGGGCCAATGGGAGAGGGTTTGGATCGGAGTGGGACGCGATTTATGGCGGGATCGGCACGCGCTGTCATCTCGCTAGATTGCATGTCCGTTGAGCGATAGCATGGCGCGGCAATTGTTCCCAAATCATGGCGAAGCCGGCAGGGCGACACTGGTAGGGCGACACGGGCAGGGGCGATATGGCGGACCGTTTCGACATCGTCGTGGCGGGGGCGGGCCACAACAGTCTGGTTGCCGCAGCCTATCTTGCCAAGGCGGGATATCGGTGTCTGGTTCTCGACGGTCGCCCGGTGCTGGGCGGCAACGTCGTGACCGAAGAACTGACGCTGCCGGGCTTCCGCCACGATTCCTGCGGCACCGCGCACGTCATCCTGCAAGACAACCCGATGATGCGCGACGACGAGCTTGGGCTCGCCGACTATGGGCTGGAGTACATCCATCCCGAAATCGTGTGCCACGCGCCGTTCCTCGACGGCAGTTGGCTGACGCAATATCACGACATCGACCGCACCGTTGAGCAGTTTGCCAAATTCTCAAAAAAGGACGCGGCGGCCTATCGGCGCATGATCGCCGAATACGAGGCGGTGAAGCCATTGTTCGATGCGGCGTCTTATATGCCGATCGGCTTCGGCAAGCCGGTCAACGATCGTCTCGCCGAGCATCCCGATGGCCGCAAGTGGCTGCGCCGGCAGGCGCGCTCGGCATGGGAGATCATCCGCGACAATTTCGAGGACGACCATTCGCGCTGCTTTATGCTGTGGATGGCGCTGCAGACGGTGACACCGCCGGAATGGCCGATGACCGGGCGGCTCGCCTATTCGCTGGTGTGGGGCCGGCAGCATTGGAGCTGGTGCATTCCCAAGGGCGGCTCGGGCGTGCTCACCGAAATCCTGGTGCGGCTGATCGAGGACCACGGCGGCGTGGCGCTGACCGATAAGATGGTCGAGCGACTGATCGTGGAAAACGGCAGGTGCGTCGGCGTCGAATGCGCCGACGGTTCAAGCTACCGCGCCGGCAAGGCGGTGCTGTCGACCATCCACATCAAGCACCTGATCGATATGGCGCCGCGCGAACTGTGGGCCAACGACTTCTACGATAGCGTCGAGACGTGGCAGGGTGGGCCGACGCTGTTCGTGCAGCACTATGCCACCAGCGAGCCGATGACCTTTGCCGGCGACGGTGGGCCGATTACGCCGATCGCTTGTGCCATGCTGTCGGAGCCGACGCGGGCGCTGCGCATGGGCTATGACTTCGCCCGCGGTGCCGCCAACGTCGACGAGCCGGTGCTGCTCGCGGTTTCGCCCACCATCGGCGATCCCACGCAGGCGCCCCCCGGTAAGCACACCATCAAGATCATCGGCATGCAGCCCTACGACCTCAAGGAAGGGCCGCAGCACTGGGACAACATCAAGCATGAGGTTGCCGCGGCCAATCTGGATTGGCTGCGCCGTTTCTCGCCCAACCTGACCGACGATAAAATCCTTGCGAGTGTGATCGAAAGCCCGCTCGACCTTGAGCGGCGGAACCCTCATAACTGGCATGGGAGCTGTCACGGCGGCGCGCAGAATGCGGCGCAAGCGGCGGCCCTGCGGCCTGCGCCCGGCTGGGCGCAGCACCGCATGCCCATTCCCGGTCTCTATCAGACCGGGTCGACGACCCACCCCGGCGGCTCGATTTCGGGCGGGCCGGGGCGGAATGCCGCTGCCGTGATGCTGAAGGATTTTGGTAAGAATCTCGATGAGCTGGTGGCGCAGCGAGCAGATCGAGCGGCGCAAGCCACGGCGCCAGCATAATGACGATAACAGGGAGGAAGGTCATGACAAAGCTTCGGAGGTTTCTTTTGAGCGGCAAGTGTCTCTTGGGAGCGATGGCGCTCGCGGCCAGCGCATTCGCGACCGTGCCGGCCGCAGCGCAGAACTGGCCGAGCCAGCGGGTGACGATCGTGGTGCCGTTCGGCGCCGGCAGCGTCACCGACATCCTGGCGCGAATCTTCGCCGAGGATATGGGCCGTCGCTGGCATCAGCAGGTGATCGTGGAGAACCGGCCCGGAATCGCCGGCACCGGCGCGGTCGCCAAGTCGGCAGCGGACGGTTACACGCTGATGGTGACGTCCAACGGCCACACGGTTGCGAGGCTGGTGAGCAAGGACGCGCAATTCGATCCGGTGAAGGATTTCGCTGGCATCACGCGGCTCGGTTCCGCGCCGCTGTTCCTCATCACCCATCCGGACGTTCCGGCCAAGACGGTGAAGGAGGTCATCGCGCTGGCCAAGAAGGAGCCGGGCAAATTGAACTTCTCGTCGCCTGGCCTCGCCAGCACGACGTTTATCGCGGGCGCCCTGTTCCGCAAGGCGGCCAATATCAACATCGTGCACGTGCCCTTCCGCAGCGCGCCGGACGCGGTGACCGCCGTGATGCGGGGCGATGCCCAGCTCTATTTCGCGCCGGTCAACCTGGCCCGCGATCAGTCGAAGGCCGGCAAGGTCCGCGCTATCGCCGCTGCGACGGCCAAGCGCATTCCGGACATGCCGGACACGCCGACCTTCACCGAAGAGGGGTTGCCGTTTGTCTATGACTCCTGGTTCGGTCTGATGGCGCCGCGTGGCGTGCCGAAGGCGGTGCTGGAGAAGATCTCCAAGGATTGGGCCGACGCGCTCAAGACGCCGGAGATGCAGGATAAGATCAAGAAGCAGTTCCTGATCCCGGTGACCGATACGCCGTCGGCGATGGACAAGATCGTCGCCGATGAGACGGCGAATCTGACCAAGGTGTTCAAGGAAGCGGGCATCTGACGTCCGTGGTTTGACCCGACGGACATGGCAGGCGCTTCGGGCGCGCGTGGTTCCGGCCAATGCCGGTGTCACGCGCGCCCGATGTTTTTGGTGCGACCTGCGCCGGTTTCGCCAGGCTCAAGGCCGCTCTCGCGGCGAGGCTCGGCGTGGCCGATCACACGCTTGATCGAAGGCGAGCGGTGGCGAAGGCTGCGCTCGACCTCATCGACCTTTTCATGGACCGCCTCGACGGTTAGCGCCGGATCGACCCGGCAATGGAAGTTGACCATCTCGCCGTCGTCGGTTTCCCGCACCCGGACATCGTGGATCTCGCGGATCATGCCGCTCTCGGCGGCGATCTCGCTCAGCGTGATGTCGACCGCCTTGACCCGCTCGGGTGGCGCCTCACGGCCGGCGGCTTCAGGTTGTGGCAACGGCTCGATATGAGTTTCGACCTCGACCTCCGGGCCGAGTTCTTCGCGCAGCGCCGCTTCCAGGCGGTCGGCGATCTCGTGCGCAGCACCGAGCGCAAGCCTGCGATCGACCTCAAGGTCGAGAGAGATGGATAGCCGGCCGCCGATGTCGTGCACGGTAACGTGGTGGACCGCGAGTCCCTGGTTGCGGGAGATCACCATCACGCGCTCCTGCGCCGTTTCGCTGTCGAGCGCGCGCGG
>JAFKKQ010000222.1 GCA_017304505.1 Hyphomicrobiales bacterium
GGGTCGATCTGCGCCGCACATTGCGAGCCAGCATGAAGGGTGGCGGCGCGTTGATCGACCTGAAGTACCGCGGCCGCAGCACCAAGACCCCGCCGATCGTGGCGCTGCTCGATATCTCCGGCTCAATGAGCCAATACACACGGCTGTTTCTGCACTTCCTTCATGCCATCACCGATGCGCGCAAGCGCGTTCACACCTTCCTGTTCGGCACGCGGCTGACCAACGTGTCGCGCGCCCTGCGCGAAAAAGACCCGGACGAGGCGTTGGCGGCGTGCTCGGCAAGCGTGCTCGACTGGTCGGGCGGCACCCGCATTGCCACCTCGCTGGCCGTGTTCAACAAGCAGTGGTCGCGCCGCGTGCTGTCGCAGGGTGCGGTGGTGCTGCTGTTCACAGACGGCCTGGAGCGCGATCCCGACGAGCGGCTCGGCTTCGAGATCGATCGGCTGCACCGGTCCTGCCGGAGGCTGATCTGGCTCAATCCGCTGCTGCGGTTTTCGGGCTTCGAGGCCAAGGCCAGAGGCATTAAAGTGATGCTGCCGCATGTTGACGAATTGCGGCCGATACACAACTTAGAGTCCATGCACCAACTGTGCGAGGCGCTGTCGGAGCATGGCCGCCATGCCGACCCCAGAGCCTGGCTGAGCAAAGTGGCGTGATATGTGCAAGGCAGCGTGATATACGTTAAGACATAGCGGGCCAGCCGGACGTCGGATGCCCGCCGCGATGGAGGCATCATCATGTTGGCAAGGGATGAAGATATCCTCAGGGCCGCCGAGGATTGGAAGAAGGCCGGCCGCGAGGTCGCGGTCGCGACTGTGGTCGAAACATGGGGCTCGGCGCCCAGGCCCGTGGGCTCCAATCTCGTCATCGACGACCAGGGCAACTTCCTCGGGTCGGTGTCGGGCGGTTGTGTCGAAGGCGCTGTCGTCACCGAGGCGATGGACGTGATCGAGAGCGGCAAGCCGCGGACGTTGGAGTTCGGCGTCGCCGACGAGACCGCCTGGAAGGTTGGGCTGTCGTGCGGCGGCAAGATCCGGGTGTTCGTGGAGAAGGTTGAGTAAGAAGCTGGATAGCGAAAAGGAGTTGGCGAGCCGCATTGCAGTTCGCCGTTGATGCCATGAAATTGGATATTCTGAAGACTCTCAATGAGGAACGTGCGGCGCGGCGTGCCGTCATTGTCGTCACCAACCAGGAGAGCGGCGCGCAGCGGCTGGTCAAGAGCACGGAGATTGGCGGCGACCCGCTCAAGACCGTGCTGGAGCAGCACCTGCGTTCCGGCAAGAGCGGCATCGAGGAGACACCCGAGGGTCGCGTGTTCCTGACCGTGCATGTGCCGTCTCCGAAGCTCATCATGACCGGCGCCGTGCATATCAGTCAGACGCTGGCGCCGATGGGCCAGCTCCTGGGATACGACGTGACCATCGTCGATCCGCGCACCGCCTTCGCCAATGTCGAACGCTTTCCCGATGTGAAGGTGATCGCCGAATGGCCGGACGTTGCGCTGCCTCCGCTGGGCATCGACCGGTACACTGCCTTCGTCGCGCTGACCCACGATCCGAAGATCGACGATCCCGGCCTCGATATCGCGCTGAAGAGCGATTGCTTCTACATCGGTGCATTGAGCTCGCGGAAAACCCACGCGCGCCGCGTCACGCGCCTGAAAGAGGAGCGCGGCTTCACCGATAACGACATTGGTCGTATCCACTCGCCAATCGGGCTCGACATCGGCGCGGTGTCGCCCGCCGAGATCGCAGTGGCCATCATCGGCGAGATCACGAAGCGGCGCCGTGAGGAGCCTGCATGAGGGCGGTGCGATGAAATTCGGCCCGGTCCCGCCGCGGGAGGCCGAAGGCGCCACCGCCGTCCATACCATCCGTCAGGGCACGCTTGTGCTCAAGAAAGGCACGTTGATCGGCCCGGCCGAGGTGGCCGCGCTCGAAGCGGCCGGGATCGAGGACGTCGTGGTGGCGCGCTTGGAGCCCGGCGACGTTTCCGAGGATCGGGCGGCGGCCGAGATCGCCCAGGCGGTGGCGGGTGAGGGGGTGCGCGTGGATCGCGCATTCACCGGCCGCGCCAATCTGTTTGCCGAGACGGCCGGCGTGCTTGTCGTCGACAAGGATGCCATCGACCGGCTCAACCGGATCGACGAGGCGGTAACGTTCGCGACGCTTTCGGCGTTTAAGCCGGTGGTCGAGGGCGAGATGATCGCCACGGTGAAAATCATTCCGTTTGCCACCAGCGAAGCGACATTGAAGGCGGCGCTGGCGGTGACGGCAAAACCGTTCATCCGTGTCGCGCCTTATAAGATCAAGAAGATCGGCGTGGTCTCGACATTGCTGCCGGGACTATCCCCCAAGGTGGTCGACAAGACGCTGCGCGTGACGCAGGAGCGGATCGCCCCGGCTGGCGCGACCATTATTGCCGAACGCCGCGTCCCGCATGAGCAAGGGGCTTTGGCTGGGGCCATCGAGGAGATGCTGCAGGCCGGCGCCGAATTGGTGGCCGTGTTCGGTGCCTCCGCCATCGCCGACCGCCGCGATGTCATCCCCTCGGCGGTCGAAGCGGTCGGCGGTTCCATTGAGCATTTCGGCATGCCGGTCGATCCGGGCAACCTGATGTTGATCGGGCGGGCCGGCGACCGGCCGGTGCTGGGCGCGCCCGGCTGCGCCCGCTCGCCGAAGGAAAACGGCTTCGACTGGATTCTGATGCGACTGCTCGCGGGCTTGCCGGTGTCACGCGAGGACGTTACCGGCTTCGGCGTCGGGGGCTTGCTGATGGAGATCGTCAGCCGGCCGCAACCGCGTAAAGAACCCGCGCCGGAAAAGGGGCGGCGCGTCGCCGCCGTCATCCTCGCTGCCGGCCGCTCGACCCGCATGGGAGGGCCGAACAAGCTCCTCGCCGAGATCGGCGGGCGACCGCTGGTGCGCATCGCGGTCGAAGAGGCGCTGGCCTCGCGCGCGCACCCGGTGATCGTGGTGACGGGCCATCAGCGAGAAAAGGTCGAGGCGGCGCTGGAAGGTCTCGACGTCCAGCGCGTGCACAATCCCGATTTTGCCGAGGGGCTGTCGACCTCGGTGAAGACCGGCCTCGGAGCCGTTCCCGAGGATGTCGATGGAGCGATCGTTTGTCTCGGCGATATGCCGCAAGTGCGTGCGCCGCTGATCGACAAGCTCGTGGCCGCGTTCGATCCCGAGCGCGGCGCGCTTGCAGTGGTGCCGACCATCGACGGCCGGCGCGGCAATCCGGTGGTCTGGTCGCGGCGTTTCTTCCCGGAACTGATGGCTCTCGAGGGGGACGTCGGCGCCCGCAACGTGATCGGGCGTTATCCGGAGGCTGTGCTCGAGGTCCCGTTGACCGATATGGCGGCGTTCATCGATGTCGACACGCCGGAAGCTTTCGATCGGGTGAAGGTCGAGCTGGAACGGGCTTAAGGCCCTGGTCGGTTCTCCGGCTCCTCTTTGTGATTCATGACCGTGCGTCATGTCGTTGCCGTCACCGCAGTGGGTGAACGGCGATCCACAAGACCATCTTCAAAGGCGAGCCTTGCTAGGGAGAGCCCTGCGGAGGTTGTTATCCGCTGCATCACCTCCCCAACGATGCGGCAGGATTTTTTCTCCTCGCGCATCCATCAACCGAAAGCTTGGTGATTCAATGGTTTGCATTGGAATCCTGCCGACTGGTGGGGCCGGTTGCGGAGATGGCTTGTCTCAGTTAGATTATGACTGACCGGTCAGTCATAATGTAACTGAAATGTCGAAACTCGGACCTCAGCCACGGCCATCCCGCAGGAAGCCCGGAAAGAAGGGCGCATCCTCGGTTCATGCGCGCCCGGGACGCGCACGGCTCGACAACCCGTCGCGGAGCAGCCGCGCCCAGGAAGGAGCTTTCGCG
>JAFKKQ010000223.1 GCA_017304505.1 Hyphomicrobiales bacterium
GGGCGCGGCGATTTTTTCAAGCTGACCGATGACGACTGGGCAGCGGGCTTTGCGTTGAAGTTCTTTGCCCAGGTGCGGCTCTGCCGCGCGGCTTGGCCGCTGCTGAAGGAGAACCAGGGTGCCGTCGTTGCTATTGCAGGAATTGGCGCGCGTGCTCCGGTCGCCGATTACATGATCGGCTCCTCCGTGATCGGCGCGCAACTCGCGTTCATGAAGTCGCTCGCCGACATCGGCAAGCGTGACGGCGTGCAGGTTAACACCGTCAATCCGGGTTCGGTCGACACCGATCGATTCCGCCACCGGCTTGGCATCGTCATGAAGCGAACCGGTCTCGATGAGGCGGCGGCGATCGAGCACCATCGCCGCGAACTCGATATCACCCGCTTCGGCCGGCCTGACGACATCGCAGGATTGGTCGCCTTTATCGTTTCGCCGCGCGGGCGTTGGCTGCACGGCACAGCAATCGACATGGATGGTGGGCAAGTCGATCCGCTGCGAATGTCGAAATATGATTGACATTCGTTGCAGCGCTTGGCGACGGAAAAAAAGGGCGCCCGCAGGGGCGCCCTTTGGTTTGAGATTTTGCGATTCGCGCTACCCGACCAATCAGGCCGAATAGTACATTTCGAATTCGACCGGATGCGGAGTGTGCTCGAAGCGGATGACCTCCGTCATCTTCAACTCAAGATAGCTGTCGATGAAGTCGTCATCGAACACGCCGCCGGCTTTGAGGAAGTCGCGATCCTTGTCGAGGCTCGCGAGCGCCTCGCGCAGGCTGCCGCACACGGTCGGGATCTTCTTCAGTTCCTTCGGCGGCAGGTCGTAGAGATCCTTATCCATCGCGTCGCCGGGGTGGAGCTTGTTCTTGATGCCGTCGAGGCCTGCCATCAGCAGCGCGGCGAAGCAGAGATAGGGATTCGCCAGCGGATCAGGGAAGCGCACCTCGACGCGCTTGGCCTTCGGATTGGTGGTGTAGGGAATACGGCACGATGCCGAGCGGTTGCGCGCCGAATAGGCAAGCAGCACCGGTGCCTCGAAGCCCGGCACCAGCCGCTTGTACGAATTGGTGGTCGGGTTGGTGAAGGCATTAATCGCCTTGGCGTGCTTGATGACGCCGGCGATATAGGACAGGCAGGTTTCCGACAGGTCGGCATATTTGTTGCCGGCGAATGTCGGTTTTCCGCTCTTCCAGATCGACTGGTGGACGTGCATGCCTGAACCGTTGTCGCCGTAGATCGGCTTCGGCATGAAGGTCGCGGTCTTGCCGTAGATGTTGGCAACCTGATGGATGCAGTACTTATAGATTTGCATCCGGTCGGCCATGGTCGTCAGCTCAGCGAATTTGAGGCCGAGCTCGTGCTGAGCCGATGCCACTTCGTGGTGGTGCTTTTCGACCACGCAGCCCATGCGCGCCATCGCGGCAAGCATTTCCGAGCGCATGTCCTGCACTGAATCCTGTGGCGGAACGGGGAAGTAACCCTTCTTCATACCGATGCGGTGGCCGAGGTTTCCGCCCTCATAAGCCGTGTCGGAATTGCTCGGAAACTCGATGGAGTCGAGCTTGAATCCGGTGTTGTAGGCATCGGCCTTGTATTTCACATCGTCGAACACGAAGAACTCGGCCTCGGGGCCGAAGAAAACCGTGTCGCCGACGCCCATCGACTTGACCATGCCCTCGGCGCGCTTGGCGATGCCGCGCGGATCGCGATTGTAAGGTTCGCCGGTGGTCGGTTCGAGCACGTCGCAGACCAGCACCAAGGTGGTTTCGGCAAAGAACGGGTCGATAGTGGCCGATGCCGGGTCGGGCATCAGGCACATGTCGGACTCGTTGATGGCTTTCCAGCCGGCGATCGAAGAGCCGTCGAACATCTGTCCTTCGGCAAAGGTGTCTTCCTCGATCATGGTGACGTCGAACGTGACGTGCTGCCACTTACCGCGCGGGTCCGTGAACCGGAAGTCGACGTATTTCACGTCGTTGTCTTTGATCATCTTCATGACATTCTTGGCAGTCGTCATGGAATTCTTTCCCTGTTGTGACGGGATAGGAACGTAAGTGGGACCGGCGCGTCAGATTGCGTCCAATCCGGACTCCCCCGTTCTAATCCGGATTGCTTCTTCGATATTCGAGACGAAAATCTTGCCGTCGCCGATACGTCCGGTTTGAGCCGCACGACGGATCGCCTCGACGGCTTTCTCGACCATCTCCTCACCCAGGACAATCTCGATCTTCACCTTGGGGAGAAAATCGACGACGTACTCGGCGCCGCGATAGAGTTCGGTGTGCCCCTTCTGGCGACCGAAGCCTTTCGCCTCTGTAACGGTAATGCCCTGAAGTCCGACTTCTTGTAGGGCCTCTTTCACTTCGTCGAGTTTGAAGGGTTTGATGATGGCCTCGATCTTTTTCATCGTTTCTCTTCTCCAGGCTGTCTGCAGACGCGCTGCGGACGTGCCGTGTCTTCCGTTAGCAGGGTCCGTGCCAAGCCGAGATTTGACCTAAGCGTTCAGCATTTGCGAGGAAATAGCTGAATTTTGCGGCGCTTGGCGGGCACTTTCGGCATCATGATGCACAGAAATTGGGCATGATGCATAAAATCCGATCAACGGCACTGTCGTTGTCCACGTTGAGTGTCGACGGTACTGTCCTTGGGCATGAGCTTGGTTGCCACCATCGAAGTGCTGACCACTGCGGAGATGGCGGAGGCCGACCGTCTTGCGGTGGCCGGCTGTGTCCCCGGTATCCAACTGATGGAAAATGCCGGGCGGGCCGTGGCCGACGTCGTGGCGCGCCGCAGCGAACGGTCGTCGTGGCGGGGCCGGGGAACAACGGCGGAGATGGTTTTATCTGCGCCCGTATCCTGGCCGAGCGAGGCTATCCAGTCCGGCTCCTCCTGCTCACGGATCGCGACCGCCTGAAAGGCGACGCCGCCACCGCGGCCGGGCGATGGCGGGGGCCGATTGAAGCGGCCACGCCGGAGGCGCTGGCCGGGGCAGAGTTCATCGTCGATGCGCTGTTCGGCGCTGGACTGGACCGGCCCGTTGAAGGCATGGCACGTGCATTGATCGAAGCGATCAATGCCGCAGCGGTGCCTGTGATCGCGGTCGATCTGCCGAGCGGAGTTAATGGCGACAGCGGTGCGGTGATGGGTGCGGCCGTGAACGCGACGGAAACCGTCACCTTCTTCCGGCGCAAGCCGGGCCATTTGCTCCTGCCCGGACGGCTGCGTTGTGGACCGGTCGATGTGGTCAACATCGGCATTCCCGACACCGTGCTCGAGAATATCCGCCCCCGCATCGTCGTGAATGCGCCGGCGCTGTGGTCCGGCTGTTTTCCGGTGCCGCAGCCCGGTGGCCACAAATACCTCCGCGGCCATGCCGCAGTCGTGTCGGGCGGGATGGCGCACACGGGAGCCGCGCGACTCGCCGCGCGGGGCGCGCTGCGGGCGGGGGCGGGACTGGTGACGATCGCGAGCCCGCCTGAGGCGCTCATGGTCAACGCCGCGACCAGCCTCGCTGTGATGGTGCGTCCGGTCGGCAGTGCGGGCGCGCTGGCCGAGTGGCTGGCCGATCGTAGGATCAACGCAGTGGTGCTCGGTCCCGGCGGCGGGGTCGGTGCACCGTTGCGCGAAATGGTGCTGGCGGCCCTTTCAGGCGATCGCGCGGTTGTCCTGGACGCCGATGCTCTAACGAGCTTTGCCGAGGCGCCCGACGTCTTGTTTTCCGCCATCAAGGCCCGAGGGCGAGCGTCGACGGTGTTGACGCCGCACGAAGGTGAGTTCGCGTTCCTGTTCAAAAACATCACTTATTCTATTGATTCAGAAGGAAAATATAAGAGCGCTTTCCGGGCGATGGAGACCTCCGGGGCAACCGTTCTGCTGAAGGGCTCCGATACGGTTGTGGCTGGCCCCGATGGTCGGGCTTCCATCTGCGAGAATGCGCCGCCCTGGCTGGCAACAGCCGGATCCGGCGATGTTCTAGCGGGCTTCGTGGCCGGACTTCTGGCGCAAGGCATGCCGGCTTTCGAGGCAGCCAGCGCCGCGGTCTGGCTGCATGGCGAGGTCGGCCGCGCAGCGGGCCCAGGTCTGATCGCCGAGGACCTGCCCGAGGCGCTGCCGTCGGTTTACCGGAAACCAACAAGGGAGCGCCCCTATTTTTGTGGTGCCGGGCTGCAACACCGTGATATAAGCCGCGCCGCTCGGCCGATCGCGGTGCTGCGCAAACCTTCGGGCGGGCGTGGCGGAACTGGTAGACGCGCGGGATTTAGGTTCCCGTGACGCAAGTCGTGGGGGTTCAAGTCCCTCCGCCCGCACCACGCCGGGCACACCGCCGGCTTGAATCTGGCTTCCGTCAGCGGGCAACCTGGGACGCCGTGCGAACGGCATGAGAAAAGATTGTGGTGATGCAAGTAACCGAAACTGTCAGCGACGGCCTCAAGCGCGAATTCAAGGTTGTGGTCCCTGCGACCGATCTGGCCAGCAAGGTCGATGCGCGTCTTGATCAACTCAAGACCCAGGTCCGTATCAATGGCTTTCGTCCCGGCAAAGTGCCGGTGACCCATCTCAAGAAGCTCTATGGCCGTGCGGTGATGGCGGAGACGATCGAGGCGGCCGTCCGCGACGCCAATGCTCAGATCGTCACAGAGCGCGGCTTCAAACTGGTGCGCGATCCGAAGGTCACGCTGCCCGAGGAGAAGGACGCGGTCGAGCAGGTGATCGAGGGCAAGAGCGATCTTGCCTACACCGTTGCCATCGAAATCCTGCCGCCCATCGAACTGGCCGATTTCAAGGGCATTCAACTCGAGCGGTTGAACGCCGAAGTCGCCGAGAGCGAGGTCGATGAGGCGGTGGCGCGCATTGCCGAGCAAAGCCGCCCGTTTGCCGCACGGCCCGAAGGTGGCAAAGCCGAGAGCGGCGACCGTGTCGTCATCGACTTCACCGGCAAGATGGATGGCACGCCGTTTGAAGGCGGCACGGGCGGTGACGTAACGGTGCACCTCGGCTCGGGCACTTTCATTCCGGGATTTGAGGATCAGTTGGTCGGCGTTGCGGCCGGCGAGAAGCGCACGGTCAACGTCACCTTTCCGCAGGTCTATCCCGCCGCCCATCTGGCGGGCAAGAACGCCGAGTTCGACGTCACCGTAAAGGCGATTGAAGCGCCGCAAGCCGTGACCGTCGATGACGAGTTTGCCAAGTCGCTGGGCCTGGAATCGCTGGCCAAGCTTCGGGAGATGGTCAAGGAGCGGCTGACCCGCGAGCACGCCGGGATGTCGCGGCAGCGCGTCAAGCGCAAGCTGCTGGACGAACTCGATGCGCGTCACAAATTCGAGCCGCCGACGAGCCTGGTCGAGGATGAGTTCAACAACGTTTGGAAGACCGTTCTCGACGATTTGCAGTCTCGCAAGCGCACCTTCGAGGACGAAGGCACGACCGAGGAGAAGGCCAAGGAAGAATACCGCGGGATCGCCGAGCGACGGGTGCGGCTTGGTCTCGTGATCGCCGAGATCGGCGAGCGCAACAACATCAAAGTCACCGACGAGGAAATCAGCCGCGCGGTGATGGAGCGCGCCCGCCAGGTTCCGGGCCGCGAGCAGGAAGTCTGGAACTTCTATCGCAACAATCCTGACGCGCTGGCGAGTCTGCGCGCCCCGATCTTCGAGGATAAGGTGATCGACTTCATCCTCGAACTGGCGTCGATCACCGAGAAGACGGTGACGCGCGAGGAACTCTACAAGGACGATGAGGCCTGATCGCAGAGGCGATGAGCATCGAGCGGCAGGGCGGCGGGGCATCCGACCGTGCCGGTACCCGCCGGGGGCGCCGCGCAACACCGTGATCCACGAGGCATCGCGCGCATGCGCAGGTGCCCTTGTGTTGGGCCACGCTTGAACTATGTGACGAAATTGTCGGCTGTTCGTTCCATATCCGGCGGCGTCCGGCCGCCATCTCTGTAAGAGTTCTGATCAATGCCGTCCGAGCGCGTGGGTCTACGTGCAGGGCCTCCTCGAACCTATATAGTCTCGGGAAACGGGCGCGATTCGTGAGGCGCCTTGCAACGATGCGCCGTGGTGGCGCGCGCCGATCGTCAGGCGCCAAGTGTGAGGAGGGGAGTTTGAAAGATCCCGTCGCAACCTACATGAACTTGGTTCCCATGGTGGTCGAGCAGACCAACCGAGGCGAGCGGGCCTATGACATCTTCTCCCGGCTCCTGAAGGAACGGATCATCTTCATCACCGGTCCGATCGAGGACGGCATGGCGACGCTCGTAGTCGCGCAAATGCTGTTCCTGGAGGCGGAGAACCCCAAGAAAGAAATTTCGATGTACATCAACTCGCCTGGCGGGTTGGTGACGGCCGGTATGGCTATTTACGATACTATGCAGTTTATCCGGCCGCCGGTTTCGACCCTATGTTGTGGGCAAGCGGCCTCGATGGGCTCTCTGCTGCTTGCGGCAGGCGCGAAGGATATGCGGTTCGCACTCCCCAATGCCCGCGTTATGGTCCATCAGCCGTCGGGCGGGTTCCAGGGGCAGGCCACCGACATCATGCTGCACGCCCAGGAAATTTTGAACCTGAAGAAGCGGCTCAATGAAATCTATGTCAAGCACACTGGTCAGCCGATCAAGAAGATCGAAGACGCGCTGGAGCGCGATTACTTCTTGACGGCAGAGGCGGCAAAGGAATTTGGTCTAATCGACAAGGTGATCGAGAGCCGTCCGGAGGACCCTAGCATTAAGTCGTAAGCGGCGATCGTTGCGTCGGATATCAAGTCGTGACCGGATGACGCAGCCTCCGAAATACCAGCAGGATGGGCTTCGTTATCGTTAATGAAATCTTGATTATTCCTCCGGTAGCGTGCTTCGCTAGTATTTTGGGGGATGGAGATTGTGAAATGTGTGACTGCCACGCTACGGTTTCTTAGCGTGGGGGCTGCTACAAGGAGAACGGCTCCGCGGTGCGGCGCGGGGTCACGGAGATCGGAATGAGCAAAGTCGGCGGCAGCGATTCGAAGAACACTCTTTACTGCTCGTTTTGCGGCAAGAGCCAGCACGAGGTGCGCAAGCTCATCGCCGGTCCGACTGTATTCATTTGTGACGAGTGCGTCGAACTGTGCATGGATATCATCCGCGAGGAAAACAAATCCTCGCTGGTGAAGTCGCGTGACGGCATCCCGACGCCGAAGGAAATCCGCAAGGTTCTCGATGACTACGTGATCGGCCAAGACCACGCCAAGAAGGTCTTGGCGGTCGCGGTTCACAATCACTACAAGCGGCTCAACCACCAGACCAAGCACAACGATGTTGAGCTGGCGAAGTCCAACATCCTGCTGATCGGCCCGACCGGTTCGGGCAAGACGCTGCTGGCTCAGACGCTGGCGCGCATTCTCGACGTGCCGTTCACGATGGCGGATGCCACGACCTTGACCGAAGCCGGTTATGTCGGCGAGGACGTCGAGAACATCATTCTCAAGCTGTTGCAGTCCGCCGATTACAACGTCGAGCGTGCGCAGCGCGGCATCGTCTATATCGATGAGATCGACAAGATCAGCCGCAAGTCCGACAACCCGTCGATCACCCGGGATGTTTCGGGCGAGGGCGTGCAGCAGGCGCTCCTGAAGATCATGGAAGGCACCGTTGCTTCGGTGCCACCGCAGGGCGGCCGCAAACATCCGCAGCAGGAGTTCCTGCAGGTGGATACGACGAACATTCTGTTTGTCTGTGGCGGTGCGTTCGCGGGTCTTGAAAAGATCATCTCGGCGCGCGGCAAGTCCACCTCGATCGGCTTCGGCGCCAAAGTCGTCGCGCCGGAAGATCGCCGCACGGGCGAGATTTTCCGCGAGGTCGAGCCCGAGGATCTGCTCAAGTATGGCCTGATCCCGGAGTTTGTCGGCCGCCTGCCGGTGGTCGCGACGCTTGAGGACCTCGACGAGACGTCGCTGAAGAAGATCCTGACCGAGCCGAAGAATGCGCTGGTCAAGCACTATCAGCGGCTGTTCGAGATGGAATCGATCGGCGCGGGGTCTGAGGTCGATCATGGAGAGCATCCTGCTCGATACCATGTTCGACTTGCCGAGCCTTGAGGGTGTCGAGGAGGTCGTGATCTCGCGGGAGGTGGTCGAGGGCACGGCCCGGCCGCTCTACATCTACGCCGACCGCGCGGGTGACGCCGGCGCCACGGCATCGTGAAGCGGTGCGGCGGTACCGCTCCGGTGTGACCGGACGCCGCCTCAGCGGTACCCAGGCGCGGGCATTTGGTTGAATCTACAGGCTTACTTGACACTTTGCCCCGCTGTATCCACCTAATGCGGGCGAAGACGCACCGTTTTGGTGCAGATTCGCAATGCTCGATCCGGACAGGGTCCCGTCCGTTCTTGATGTCGCTTTGCGGGGGCGACTCTCCAAGCACCTGTCCGGCCCTTAGCACTCCATCGCGGTCGCGCTCACGCGGACCATGAAGGAGGGGCGCAACAACAGGAAAGCCTGCTATGACACTCCCCAAGCCACGTCCTCCGCTCAATCCTGGCGAAACCCGGGCCTATCCGGTGTTGCCGCTGCGCGACATCGTGGTCTTTCCGCATATGATCGTGCCGCTGTTCGTCGGCCGTGAAAAATCAATCAAGGCGC
>JAFKKQ010000224.1:0-3873 GCA_017304505.1 Hyphomicrobiales bacterium
GACCGTGTCGAGACTGTCGGCTCCGAGGTCGTCGATGAAGCTCGCTCCCTCGGTCACCTTCTCGGGCTCAACGCCCAGATGCTCCACGACAATCTTCTTCACCCGCTCGCCGATATCACTCATCGTCTGAACCTCTCGATTGAATTGGGCTCAATCAATGACCCCGAGACACGCGGCATGAGCTTCGCCGTGAAAGACTGGATGGATCATCACGATCGCGAGCGGACCGCATGTCACCCTCGCCCATCCGGTTTCCCCCCGCCAAGCTTCCGCTCGGTTAACATACTTCGGAAGGCTTGACCAGCCGAAGGACACCCGCAGTTCATTGCACTGCGGTGGACATTAGATCATGGCCATACCTCCATTGACATGCAGGGTTTGGCCGGTGACGTAAGCCGCTTCGTCGGAAGCGAGATAGACCACGGCGGCGGCAATGTCGACACCGTCGCCGAGCCTTCCCGCCGGAACCATACCGAGAATCGCGTCGCGCTGCTTTTCGTTCAGCTTATCGGTCATCGGCGTTGCGATGAATCCAGGCGCGACGCAATTCGCAGTGACGCCGCGCTTGGCATATTCTTTCCCCACCGATTTGAACATGCCGATCATGCCGGCCTTGGCCGCCGTGTAGTTGGCCTGCCCCGGATTGCCGGTCACGCCGACGACCGAGGTAATGCCGATAAGCCGGCCGAAGCGCCGGCGCATCATTCCCTTCACCGCCGCGCGCGCGAGGCGGAAGGTCGACGTCAGGTTGATGTTGAGAACCTGCTCCCAATCCTCGTCCTTGAGCGCGACAAACAAATTGTCCTTGGTGATGCCGGCGTTGGCCACCAGGATGTCGAGCTGGCCCAGCGCCTTCTCGGCGTCTGGAACCAATGCCTCCACCGCATCTTTGTCCGCGAGATCGCACGGCAGCACCGCTGCGCCGCCAAGCTCCGCCGCAAGCGCATCGAGCGCATCGCGGCGCGTGCCGGAAATGGCAAGCCGCGCACCTTGCTTATGCAGCGCACGGGCAACGGCGCCGCCGATGCCGCCGGTCGCTCCGGTCACCAGCGCGGTCTTGCCGGACAGATCAAACATGCTGCGCCTCCCTCTCCCACGTCCAGCGCAGCTACGCGCCGCGCGCCGCCTTGAACGCGGCGACATCGTCCGGCGTGCCGATGGCAACGCCGCTCGCGCCGTCCGCGATACGCTTGAGCAGACCGGTCAGCACCTTGCCGGAACCGATCTCATAGAATTTCGTCACACCCGCTCCGGCCATGAACGACGCGCATTCACGCCAGCGCACGGTCGCGGTGACCTGCTCGATGAGGCGGCGCACGATCTCCTGCGGATCGCTGATCGGTTGCGCCAGCACATTAGCAACCACCGGAACGACCGGCGGCTTGACATCGGTCTTCGCCAGCGCCTCCGCCATCGCGTCGGCGGCCGGCTTCATCAATGCACAATGGAACGGCGCCGACACCTGCAGCAGCATCGCACGCCTCGCGCCCCTGCCCTTGGCGATCTCCACTGCGCGCTCGACCGCCGACTTGTTGCCGGAGACAACAACTTGTCCACCGCCGTTGTCGTTGGCGACCTGACAGACCTCACCTTGCGCGGCGTCGGCGGCAACCGCGGCGGCCGCATCCAGCTCCATGCCGAGCAGCGCCGCCATCGCGCCGGTGCCGACCGGCACCGCCTGCTGCATGGCGCGGCCGCGAATGCGCAACAGCCGCGCGGCATCCGAAACGGAAAAGGCGCCGGCCGCAGCCAGCGCCGAATATTCGCCGAGCGAATGGCCGGCGACGAATTGCGCATCGCGTGCAAGATCGGCGCCCGCTTCCGCCTCGAGCACGCGCATCGTGGCAACCGACACCGCCATCAGCGCCGGCTGCGCGTTCTCCGTCAGCGTGAGCTTGTCGGCAGGCCCATCCCACATGGTCGCGGTCAGTTTCTCGCCAAGCGCCGCATCGACCTCGTCGAACACCGCACGCGCCGGCGCGAAGGCATCCGCCAGCGCCTTGCCCATGCCCACCGCCTGGCTGCCCTGACCCGGAAATACGAAGGCTGCCGCCATGCTCCGCCCTTCTCTGTCTTTCGTAAAACCGCGTCGAAAGGCCCCAATATCGAACGACGTGTCAAGCACAAGGCCGCGGCAGGCGGTGGAAACGGTGGATTCTATCGAGTCCGCGAAGCTGTTGGGAACCATGCGTACGCAATGAAATTAAAGGTGTCTTCACCGGCGGCCTTCATGATCCCTTGACCGCTCGGGGGCATCAGCGTTTGCGGTTGCACATGACGGCTTTGGGCCCTTGATACCCATGAACGACAAAACAGCTTTCGGCGACGGCTCGGGGCGCCTTCAGGCGCTCGATTTGCTGCGCCTGATCGCGGTGCTCGGCGTGGTGCTGTTTCATTATGGTTTCCGCGGCCCAGCGGGCATGAACGTCACCGCCGCCGCGCTGCCGGACCTGTCCTGGCTCGCGCGCTATGGATTTCTGGGTGTTCCGGTCTTCTTCGTCATCAGCGGTTTCGTCATCGCCTATTCGGCCGAAGGCCGCACGGCCACCGGCTTTGCCATTGCAAGATTCGCGCGCATCTATCCCTGCTTCGTTTTCTGCATGACGCTGACGTTCGTCACGGTGCTGTTGTTCGGTCCGCCGCATTTCACCACCGGGCCGGCGCAATGGGCCGCCAACCTGCTCATCGCGTCGCCCGCGCTGCATCGTCCCTACATGGACAGCGCCTACTGGTCGCTCGTCGTCGAGGTCACGTTCTATGGCTGGGTCACTATCCTGATCGCGGCGGGCGTCTTCCGCAAACGCATCGATATCATCATCCTGATCTGGCTCGGCATTTCGATGCTGAACGAATTGACGATCGATTCCCGCATTGTCGAAGTCGTTTTCCTGGCCGACGACAGCGGCTTCTTCGCAACCGGCATCCTGATCTACGAATTTTATCGCGGGCGCCGCAGCGCCCTGCTGCAAGGGCTGCTCGTCCTGTCTGTTGCGACGGCGATCTTCCAGGCGGTCCACAATCTCGGATGGCTTCGCGACCGCACCGGCGAGTTCTTCGACAACTGCATCGTTGCAGCCATTTGCCTGGTGTCGATCGCGGTCATCATGGCAGCGACCCGTATCCGATCGCTCCCCGTTTCGCCTGCCACCGTTCTTGCCATCGGCGGCATGACCTATCCGATGTATCTGCTGCATCAGCAGTTGGGCTATGCGGTGTTCTACCGGATCGGTCCCGTGGCTCATCCCGCGATGCTGGTCGCCTTGATCGTACTGGCAATCGCGATGATGTCGTTGGCGACCTGGCGCTTCGTCGACCGGCCCGCTCACCGATGGACCAAGCGAACCCTGACGGCCCTGGCGGCGCGCATGGGCTGGGCGGCACAGTCACAGCCGGTGGCATCCTAAATCGCCGATAGCACGGCCCCGCCCACGGCGCAGAACACCACCACCAGCCACGGCGGCGTCTTCCACATGAACAGAAGCAGAAACGCCGCGAGCGCCAAAGCGTAATCGCGCGCCGTCAAAATTCCTGCGGTCCAGACGGGGTGATAGAGCGCCGCAAGCAACAGGCCGACGACGGCGGCATTGACCCCACGCAGCAAGGATTGCGCGAACGGCTGGCGCCGAAGCGTTTCCCAAAACGGCAATGCTCCGACGATCAGAAGGAAGGATGGCAGGAACACAGCGACCAGGCACAGCGCCGCCCCGAGCCAGCCGTTCGGCGCGGGCCGCATCACGGCGCCGAGATAGGCGGCAAAGGTGAACAGAGGACCGGGCACCGCCTGCGCTGCGCCATAGCCGGCGAGGAATGTGTCGTTGTCGACCCAGCCGCGCGGCACCACTTCGGCTTGCAGCAACGGCAGCACGACGTGGC
>JAFKKQ010000224.1:3890-7362 GCA_017304505.1 Hyphomicrobiales bacterium
AGCGGCAAGCCGATCAGCAACACAAGAAACAGGCCCAGCGCCGCAACCGCCCACCGGCGCGAAACGCCGAGTGGCAAGGAGACGTGGTCGGAAGATGCCACGCTTCGCGGTAGCATGAAGCCGGCGATTCCGCCCAGCACGATCGCGCCGACCTGTCCCCAGACACTGGGGATCGCCAGTGCAAAAGCCGCAGCGGCCACGGCCACCGACGCCCGCTCACGATCCGGCGTGAGCGACCGCGCCATGCCAAGCACCGCGACCGCGACGACAGCGACGGCGGCCACCTTCAGTCCATGAACCCAGCCGGACCCCAGTTCGCTGCCGAAGGTCGTCACCCCGTAGGCGAACAGCACCAGCACGACGGCGGACGGCAGCGTGAAGCCCGTCCAGGCCGCCAGCACACCGGGCAAACCGGCCCGCGACAGACCGATGGCCATTCCGACCTGGCTCGAGGCCGGGCCGGGCAGGAACTGGCACAGGGCGACAAGATCCGCGTAAGCCCGCTCATCGAGCCATTTGCGCCGCTCCACGAACTCCTGGCGGAAGTAGCCGAGGTGCGCCACCGGGCCACCGAAGGACGTCAGGCCCAGCTTGAGGAATGCCGCAAAAACCTCGGCGCTATGGCCCTCGTGATGGCTCCGCCGCCGGCTCATCGGGGCTGTGTCTATCGGCTGCGCCACGGCGCGGGACTCCCTCGACGCTGGCACCTTATTGGCGGTGCGGAACCGATATTGAGTGGGATCGGCCCGCCAATCAATTCCGTCCCAGCAGCCGGCGTCCGCCGCCTCCGGACGCGCTTGCTTTCCGCCCGAAAGCCCCTATAAGACGCGCATTCTGCTGTTCGGCCGGGAGCTGAACGGACGGCCGCCTGCGAGGGCGGCAGGGCCGATGGCCCGGCGTCCCGTGTTTCCGCCTTCAGAGCGTTCGAGCCTTTCCGAAGGGCTCGAAGGGCTTGGCGCCGGGCAAGCAGACGAAACAGAGGAAAGGCATTCCATGCCGTTATACGAGCACGTTTTTCTCGCGCGCCAGGACGTCAGCGCGCAGCAGGTCGAGGAATTGACCGCGCAGTTCAAGGGCGTCATCGAGCAAATGGGCGGCACCGTCCCCAAGACCGAATATTGGGGCGTCAAGTCGCTGAACTTCCGCATCCGCAAGAACCGCAAGGCACACTTCACGCTGATGAACGTCGATGCCCCGGCAGCCGCGCTGATGGAAGTCGAGCGGCAGCAGCGCATCAATGAGGACGTGCTGCGCTACCTCACCATCCGCGTCGACGAACTGGAAGAAGGCCCGTCGGCCATGATGCGCAAGGTCGAACGTGACCGCGAGCGCGACGAGCGTGGCGGCGGCCGCTTCGGCGACCGCGGTGACCGGTTCGGCGACAGGCCGCCCCGTCGCGATCGCGACGACGATCGTGGCGAGCGCTTGCGCGACAGCAACGCTGGGACGGAGGAGTAACGATCATGGCATTCGGCGGTTCTCCTCAAGGCGGCGGTGCACGGCGTCCATTCTTCCGGCGGCGCAAGACCTGCCCATTCTCCGGCGCCAACGCACCGAAGATCGACTACAAGGATGCGAAGCTTCTACAACGCTACGTCTCCGAACGCGGCAAGATCGTGCCGAGCCGGATCACGGCGGTGTCGGCCAAGAAGCAGCGCGAACTGGCCCAGGCCATCAAGCGCGCACGCTTCCTCGGCCTGCTGCCCTACGTGATCCGCTAAAATCAAGTCGAAGCTCGCGGGGCTGGTCCCGCGGGCCGATGGTTGGGGCGGACCTCGATCCGCCTCTAACCGCTCGAAGGAGCGGGACAGCTCGATGACACACGTATTCCTCATCGGTATTGGCGCGGGCGCAGCAGCGGCATTGCTGTTTGCATCTGTCGCCTCCGGTTCGCCGCTTTCGGTGCTGCTGTTCTATCTGGCACCGCTGCCGATCCTGATCGCAGCGATGGGCTGGAGCCACTGGGCGGCGCTGATCGCGGCGGTGGTGGCGGCGGCCGGACTTGCCGCGCTGTTCAGCCCTTTTTTCTTCATCGCTTTTCTGATCGGCATCGGCCTTCCGGCCTGGTGGCTCGGCTACCTCGCGCTGCTGGCGCGGCCGGCCGGCGTGCCAACCGCCGATGGCCTCGAATGGTATCCGATCGGCCATCTGGTGTTCTGGGCGGCCCTCATCAGCGCCGCCGTGGTTATCGTGGGGATGCTCAATCTCGGCACCGACGAGGCGGCCTTCCGCGCGGCGCTGCACCAAAGCATCGAACGTGTGGTGCGCATCCAGATCGGTCCTCAAGGCGGCGCTCCCGGCCAGAGCGGAGCCCCCGCCCTCTCCGAGCGCGTGCTCGATATCATGGTGGCGATTTTACCGGTCGCCGCAGCCGTGCTCACCACCATCACCGGCATCGTCAACCTCGGACTCGCCGGCCGGATCGTGAAGATTTCAGGCCGCCTGCCGCGTCCGTGGCCCGATATCTCAGCGATGCGGTTTCCGTCCTATGCCCCGCTCGTTGCCGGCGCTGCCGTACTGGCATCGTTCCTTCCGGGACTCGTCGGCATCATGGCCAATGCCCTGATGGCGAGCGTGCTGATGGCCTATGCGGTCTTGGGCTTTGCCGTGCTGCATGCGATCACGCGCGGCACCGGCAGCCGCCCGTTCGTCCTTGGCGGCGTGTACGCGGCGGTCATCGTGTTCTTCTGGCCGGCGCTCATCCTGTCGCTGCTGGGCCTCGCCGACACGATGTTCGATTTCCGCGGCCGGGCGGCGCAAAAGCGCGGTCCACCGCCTCCCGGCATCTGAACCCTCGCACCTGAACCCACCCATTCCTCAAACAAACCGTTTCTTGAACAAACCGGAGAATGACAATGGAAGTGATCCTGCTCGAACGCGTCGCAAAGCTCGGCCAGATGGGCGAGGTGGTGCGTGTGAAGGACGGCTTTGCCCGCAACTTTCTGCTGCCGCAGGGCAAGGCGTTGCGCGCGACCGAAACCAACAAGTCGAAATTCGAAGGCATGAAGGCCGATCTTCAGGCCAAGAACCTCGCCTCAAAGGGCGAAGCGGAAAAGGTCGGCGCCAAGCTCGACGGTCAGAACTTCCCCGTGTTGCGCCAAGCCTCCGAGACCGGTCAGCTTTACGGCTCGGTGTCGCCGCGCGATCTTGCCGTCCTGCTCACGGATAACGGCTTCGAGGTCAGCCGCAATCAGATCGCCCTCAATGTCCCGATCAAGACCATCGGCCAGCATAAGGTGCCGGTGCATCTGCATCCGGAGGTCGAGGTGACCGTTACAGTCAGCGTCGCACGCAGCGCCGACGAGGCCGAGCGCCTGGCGCGTGGCGAGGACGTCACGGTGCATCGCGAAGGCGGCGACGAAGAGGACGAAAGCGCCGAGGCTGCGGCCAACGCCGAGGCTTTCTTCGAGCCGGAGGCCTAGCCGCAAGACGAAGCCGCGGCCGAAGACGCTCCGGCGAAACCCTGACCGCC
>JAFKKQ010000225.1 GCA_017304505.1 Hyphomicrobiales bacterium
ATCTCTCGGAGCCCGTAATAGCCGGCCCGGGCGTCATGCAACGCACCCGAGATCTGCGCCGAGCCCCAGGCCTGGTCGATGCGCAGGTTGGCGACGATGTCCGTCAGACCCACGCTCGGCGTGCTGCCCGTAGAGGTGAGCGAAATGCCGCCCATATTGTCAGCGACCGTATTGCCGAGGGTGTTGCTGTACGGGTTGCCGGTGAGGGCATCCACAGTGCTCGCACGGCGGCTCTGCTCGGCCGCGATCGTGGCCGACAGACCGTTGCCGAACTGTGCGGTATAGCCCGCCACCATCTGGCCCGCGTCGCCGGTGCTCGAGTTGTAGTTGAAGCCGGCGTTGTAGGCGACAGCCGCGGTGTTGGCGAAGTCGAAGAACGACACCGCCTTGCCGAAGGTGAAGCCGGCGAGCTGGATGAAGCCGCGGGTCATGTAGACGTTCGGGGCCGTCGACGGCGCCAGCGTCGAATCCTGCTGGAAGCCCATCAACAGGTAGGTCCGCAAGGTGCCGTAGGCGGTCTGCTGGCGGGTGTCGAACGTCGCCACCGCGCGCGTGCGCATGGCGTAGTCCTGGGTGTCGAGGCGGGTGCCGCGGCCGCCGGCGCCAGAGAACGGACCGGCCGAGATGCTCGAACCCTGACCGAAGTCCTGCTGGAAGCGGATGTAGCTGCCCACCTTCATGCAGATGTCGGTGCCGGGAACGTAGTAGAACCCTGCGCCGTACAGGGAGCAGACCTTCACGTATTCGGCGGTCTTGGCCTCTCAGGCAGTCCGCGGCCATTGATGACAAAAGAAAAAAATCGCTGCACGCGGCACGCGCTGCAAAACTTCCGCACGCGCGCTCCCGGTGTCCGCTCGGTTGACACACCGTCGATCAGCGCAAAACGCCACGTTCTATGGGTTTTCTTCTCATAGCTCGCGACGAATACGCTCCCGGTATCGCCTCGGTGGCTGGGATTTTGCGCAAAATAAAACACACAGCAACATCCCGTTTCAGCCGAAACGGAACGCTGCCGCACACGCCGGTGCGCAGCCTTTTATTCAACGATGTTTTTAATTTTAGGTTACTGAGCGCCGACCGTTAGCGCCGGACTGTCGCAGTGTGCAAACGGCTGCGTCGCCCCTTGAGTTGCGCTCGCCACCACCTCGCCGACCGATTCAGCCGCCTCATGCAGCGTGTCGGGCAAAAGGTGGGCATAGCGCTGGGTATAGCGCGCATGGCCATGCCCCAATAGTTCCTGCACCACGTAAAGCGATATGCCGCGGTTCACCAGGAAGCTTGCAAACGAGTGGCGGAGATCGTGCAGCCGAAGATCGGGCAACCCCGCGCGCTCGCGAATGCGGTTCCAAGGGAAAAAAAGCGAGGGCGGCGGTGCGCCTGTCACCCCCGACGGCACGATATAGGGGCCGGGAATTTCAGACCGCATCCGGCGGAGAAGCTCCAGCGCGGCGTTGTTAAGCGCAATCGTGCGCGGCTTTCCCGACTTGGAGAGCGGTACCAAAAGTTTTCGCTTCTCCCAGTCGACGTAATCCCATCGCGCTTGCGTAATCTCGTTACGCCTGGCTCCTGTCAGCAGGAGCAGCATGATGGCCCGCGCCGCAACGCGGTTCTCGTCCTTCTCGATCGATACGATCAGCCGCTGCATTTCCTCGAACGACAGGAATCGTTCGCGCGTGACGTCGGGAGCCAACGCGATGCCGGCCGTGGGGTTTTCGGTAATTCCAGGCACGCGCCATTTCCGAGCCAGATTGAACAGATGACGCAGCACGATGACGACGCGGTTCGTCGTCCCAGTTGCATAACCCTTCTTCTGCATATTCTGCACGATCGTCATGATCTGATCGGCTCGCAGAACATCGATGAAAGTCGCCCCCAGCACCGGCTGCACGTGCACGCGCAGCACCGTTTCGTCGGTCGTCCAACTGCGCTTGTAGCTCTTGATGTGCGGCAGATAGCGGTCCCGCACAAATTCCGCGAGCGTCGGCACAGTGCGAAGTTCGGCGCGGCGGTCCTGCGGATCGGTGATCCCCGTCAGGACCTCGGCGACAACCGCCCGGCCTTTGCGGCGAGCCGCGGCCAGCGACAGCATGTTGGCCGGCCCGATTTTGAATTGACGTTCCCGACCGCGAATATCGCTGTAACGCTGATAGTAGGTCTTGCCCCCGGAACAGCGCACCTCGAGCAGGAAGCCCCGTTGCGCGCAATCGAAGTACTCAATCTTCTTCTGCCCGTCCGGACACGCGACGGATTTCACAAACGCTGTCGACAACGGGCCGGAAAGAACGCACAATATAACCTGTGCACGACTGGTGTCTCTTAAGTCCGATATTAATATATCAAAGAATATCAAAGTAGACATTGCCGCATCATTTTCGATCTATAACAGCATTATAAATCATAGCACGATCTGACGAAGAGACTGCGACATCCTGTCCTCTCTCTTGGGAAATTCCGGCTTAATCGCAGCACGAGCGCTCCCGCGATGCGTTCGTGCCATCGAGAGAGTGCGCTGTTTGGCTGCAAAATGAAGCAGCACCATTCGTTTCTTTGAGCACTCGACCTGACGTTGTGGCTTTTCCGCGGCATCAAGCCGCATTGGCCTGCTTGCCGAGCTAGAGAAAGTTGCGCCTATGCTAAGCAGCGTACAGCGCCTTAGCCGTGATACTGGGGCGGCTATCGACATTGATCTCTTCAAGCGACGAACCTGGAACGGGTTTGCGGCTGATTTCGTGCGCATACCGGCTCCGGCTCTTTACGATTTCAAGACTGAAGGATCGTGCTATCGCATCTTGTTGTTGGACCTCCACCGCACCGACGGTATTACCGTTGTGCCTGGCCTTCCACACAGCCTGAGCAAGAATCTCAGGCACAAGATTTCTTTTTTACCGCCGGGATGTCATATCGAGGGGTGGTGTGCGATCAACCGCCCGGCTGCAATCACGTCCGTCGTGATTGATCCTGACGTGGAATTCGGTCACTCCGTCGATCTGTCCAAACTTCCGCCGCGCATCGAGTTTGACGACCAGTTCCTGCGCGCCGCTATGCGCCGCATTCAAAACCTGCTCAGCAATCCGGCGCAAGACCCGCCCGGCTACGCCGAAACGCTTGTGGCGCTGCTGAGCTTCGACCTCCTTCGCCAGGCCGGAGGCCGATTACCGCGACCGCCGGCGGCGGGAGCTTTGAACCCGCAGCAAGTCCGCCTGGTGACCGATTATATCGAAGCGCATCTGTCGGAACGCCCACGCATCTCCGATCTCGCCGCGCTGGTGAATCTTACGCGATACCATTTCATGCGCGCATTCAAGCTGGCTGTTGGCGTGCCACCCCATCAGTTCATGATCGGACGACGTGTCGAGCGGGCCAAGGAAATGCTCTCTGACCAGAAACAGACAATCGCCGGGGTCGCTCTGCGAACCGGATTCGGCACCTCACTCCAGCTTACCCGCGCGTTCCGGCGTGTCGTCGGCACAACGCCATCAGAGTTCCGTCGCCATATTGCATTGAATTAACCGCTCCGGTGGAGAGAGCGATCGGGTAGCTTCCGGGGCCCGTAGACACAATGCGTGGCGCGGCGGTGGCCAATTTCGATCCAACAGCCGTCCGTCATAAGCTCCCTCATCGCAGACCCGCTCCTGCAAATCCTCATCGCGCGGCACAAATTCGGCGTCTTGGCCCAACGCCGAAAGACGGAATGAATGGGCGCGGCACCGCCCGCCAGCCCCTATCGCCTCCATTCGAGCCGTATGCTTACATGACGATTGACCTTGAGGTCATGAACAGATTCAAACCCGCCGCTTTGAGGGAACCACGATGAATGCCTTGGCGATGGCGGGATATACCCTCTGCAGAAGATCTACCCCGCAGACGTCCTCACCTCACTCACCGGGCGCCAGACCAACAAATTTCGGCCAGATGAGCAGGGCGTCATAAAATCATGTGCGCAGCATCACTTGCCCCCGACCGGGTCCTGGTGACCGGTGCCAGCGGCTTTGTCGGCTCGGCAATCGCAACGGTCTTCCGCCAGAACGGCTTCCGGGTCCGCGTGCTGGCGCGGTCCTCAAGCCCGCGCACCAACATCGATCCGCGCGACGAGGTCTTTGTAGGTGACCTCCTGGACCGCGCCTCTCTCGCCGCCGCAGTGCAGGGCGCCCGCTACCTCATTCATGCCGCTGCAGACTACCGGCTGTGGACGCCCTCGCCTGATGATCTGATGCGCGCCAATGTCGACGGCACGCGCGCCATCATGGAGGAAGCGTTACGCGCCGGGGTCGAGCGCGTGGTCTATACCAGTTCCGTCGCGACCTTCGATCTGCGAAGAGGCGGCATTGCCGACGAAACACGCCCACTCCCCGCGGACGCCGCGGTAGGCGCCTACAAACGCAGCAAGGTGATCGCGGAAAATGTCGTTGCCGATATGGTCGCTCGCGACAGCTTGCCGGCCGTGATCGTCAACCCCTCTACCCCGATCGGTCCGCGTGATGTGCGCCCAACCCCGACCGGCCGCATCGTCATCGAGGCGGCATCGGGGCGGATGCCGGCGTTTGTCGAGACAGGGTTGAATTTTGCCCACGTCGATGACGTCGCCGAGGGGCATTTGGCGGCCCTGCGCCGTGGGCGGATCGGCGAGCGCTACATTCTGGGCGGCGAGAACGTCACACTGCGGCAGGTGCTGACGGATATTGCCAACATCGTCGGCGGCCGCCCGCCGTTGATGCGCCTACCGCGCGCGGCCGTCTATCCGATCGCATTCGGTGCCGAACTCGCAGCGCGCTTCACCGGCCGCGAACCATTTGCGACCATCGATGGGCTGCGGATGTCGCGCTACATGATGCACTTCAATGACGCCAAGGCGCGCCGCGAGTTGGGTTATACGTCGCGCGATTATCGCTTTGCGCTGCGCGAAGCGATCGAATGGTTTATCCAGGCAGGCTACATGAAGTGCCCGGCGACAATGGAACAGGCTCAAAAATCGGCGTAGCCACCGATCGTCACGTCGCCGCGCCGAGCCATTGCGATAACGCCGGGTGCTGTCAGCGCAGTAAGCTCTTCGACATAACGATAGCCGGGGGCATGGCCTGGAAAATCGTTTCGGATCGCCGGGTGGAAATAAATTTCGGTGCGTCCTTCCGGAACCATGCGAAGGACGCCTTCCACTCGCTCAGCCGTCATTGCGCCGGACCAAGCAAGGCCGAACACCGCATCCGGCGTGCGCAGGCCCACTCGCCGGGCGCGAGTGCCAAGCATCCTGATCCAAGGCGCGGAAATCCAGGCTACCCCTGCACGGCCGGCGGGCTGCACCTTCGCCAGAACCGCGCGCGGCTCGAGCGGCACCCGCAGCGCCGTCATGCCGTAGCGCTTCCCCGCCGCCAGAATCGCACTGGCGATGCTTGGATGAAGGTGGAAATGCCGGTGCGCGTTGACGTGATCGAGCGGCAGCCCCGTGGCCCGATAAGCCGCGAACTGCGCTTCGACCTCGGCAACCATCTGCCGGCGCGCGGAGGGCCGCGTAAAAATGTCGAAGCCGAGCTTGGCGATATCGGTGCGGAAGCGGCCATCGTCGCCGACGAGATCGGGCAGCCGTTCCGGCGGCAAGGTCGGCACGCCGTCGACCAGAACCAGATGCAGGCCGACGCGCAACGACGGCAAGCGCCGCGCCCGCGCAACCGCGTCGGCTGCACCGAGCCCCGACACCATCAGGCTCGTCGCGGACAAGATGCCGTCGCGATGCGCGATTTCGACGGCCTCGTTGACTTCGGCCGCCATGCCGAAGTCGTCGGCCGTGACGACGAGTTGTTTCAGAGCGCGGCCTCGCGCCGTTCTTTCAAGAACTGGAAAAACTCGACACCCTCGCGCAGACGGCGCTTCATCATATGCGGCGAGCGCACCATCTCGTTGACGATGGATGCGATCTTCGGTGCCCGGAAGTAAAACGCCTTATAGAAGTCTTCGACCGAGTGGAAAATCTCGGAATGGCTCAGGTGCGGATAGTGCAACGGCGCGATCTGGATGCCGTTGTCGTCCACGAGATCGGCATTGTTGGTATCAAACCAGCCGTTTTCCTTGGCCTGCTTGTAGAGGAACGTTCCGGGATAAGGCGCCGCCAGCGAAATCTGGATGGT
>JAFKKQ010000226.1 GCA_017304505.1 Hyphomicrobiales bacterium
GTTCCGCAAGGGCGATGTCGCCAAGGAGATGTTCCTCATCATCACGGGGACGTTTTTGGTCAAGGAGATCGGCGTCGAGCTTTCCGCCGGCCGCATCATGGGCGAGCTTGGTTTTATCGCGCCGAAGAACCGCCGCACCCAGACCGTGCAAAGCCTCGACAACGGCGAAGTCCTCACCATCACCTACGACAAGCTGCTGGAGCTTTATTTTCAGAATCCGGAGTTCGGCTACTATTTCCTGCGCCTGACCACCGAGCGGCTAATGCAGAACGTCGCGCGGCTCGAAGGGATCGTGGAGCAGAACAAGCTGCAGACGGCCGCCGCCGTGAAAGGCTGACGGAAGGCGGGCGCTTAGAGTTCGACCCGCATTCCTTCGCGGGCGACGATCGTGCCGGGCCGCATTTTTTCTGCGGCGGCCGCGATCGTATCCATGACACCGTCGTCGTGATCGGGGTCGTGGTGGAACAGGCAGAGCCGCCCGGCGCCGGCGGCGTTTGCCAATTGCACGCCTTGCTGCCAGCTCGAATGCCCCCAGCCGGCGTGCGCCGGCAGTTCGTCGTCGGTGTAGGTTGCGTCGACGATCACCAGTGCGGCTCCCTTCGCCAGTTCAAGAAGCCGCGGGTCGATCTTGCCGCCGGTTTCGAAGTCGGTGAGGTAGGCGAGGGCGCGGCCGTTGTATTCGATCCGGTAACCGGTCGCGCCGCCGGGGTGGTTGAGCGGGGCGGTTCGCAGCGTCACGCCGGGGCGCGGCTGGATCGTATCGCCGGCACGAAAGTCGCGGAATTCGAGTTTGGCCCGTAATGCTTCTACCTGCAGGGGAAACAGGGGAAAGCTCATCAGCTTGCGCACGGCCTCCTCGACCCCGCCGGCAGATTGCAGGTTGCCCGCCCACACCCGGATCACCTGATCCGCCATGAACATCGGCGCGAAGAACGGCAGGCCGACGATATGGTCGATGTGACAATGGCTAAGGAAGATATCGAAGCCGGCGGGGTTCGGCGTCTCCGTCAGCGTCTGGCCGAGCGCACGGATGCCGGTGCCGGCATCGAAGATGAGGGTGTGGTCGCCGCAGCGGACCTCGACGCAGGGCGTGTTGCCGCCATAGCGCGCCATGTCCGGCCGGGGGCAGGCGATGCTGCCGCGGACTCCCCAGAATCGAACGGATAGAGAGGAGGCTGAAGCCGATGCTTCATTCAGCGTCATAGGGTCAGGCTCGCCTTCTCACCGATTCTCGTCGGTCCGTTCGGGGCGCGCAGCATGGTCCGGGCCGCGCCGGCCGGGAAGTGCGAAACGTCACAGTCGAGGGCGCCTGCCACAGCTTTATGGGTGCGAACGGCGCTATTTGGTTTCCAGCGCGTAAGCGCCATTCCAGTCGTCGGGTGGCGGGCTGGCCTGGAAGACGCGGATGCGCTCGGCGTAAACCTTGTAAAGGGTGGCAAACCGGCCGTCCTCGTCCGCAGCCCGGCCTTCCTGGATCGCGGCCAGGGCCGCCTCCCAGTCGCGGCTGCGATAAAGCGAAAGCATTTTCATGTTCAACTCGCGCCAGCGCTGGAAGCGTTCGGACTTGGCCATGTCGCCGCGGCCGACGATGGCATAGACGACCTCGGGTTCCTTCTTGCCCTTCACCGCGATGAAATCCAGCTCGAGCATGGCGAAGCGATCTTTCGCGGCCTGTGCGGTCCTCGAACCGATGATGATCGGCAGGCCGTAGGACTTGCACTGGCCTTCGAGCCGGGATGCGAGGTTCACGCTGTCGCCCAGCACCGAATAGTCGAAGCGCAGATCCGAGCCCATGTTACCGACCACACAGGGTCCGGTGTTGATGCCGACGCCGATATGGATCGGAATGAACGGCGCGCCGCCGGCCTGTGCCGCCTGCTCGCGCACCCGAGTGAGCGCGTCGACGCGGTCAAGCATGTCGAGCGCGGCCTCGCAGGCGTTCAATTCGTGCGTGGGGTCGTAGAGCGGCGCGTTCCAGAACGCCATGATCGTTCCAGAACGCCATGATGGCGTCGCCCATGTATTTGTCGATGGTGCCTTTGCGGTCGATGATGGCGTTGGTCAATGGCGTCAGGAAGCTGTTCATCAGCGCCGTCAGACCTTGCGGATCGTCCTTGTAAACCTCCGAAATGGTGGTGAAGCCGCGCACATCGCTGAACATGATGGTCATGTCGCGCTGCTCGCCGCCCAGCACCAGCTTCTCCGGCGACTGCGCCAACTGCGCCACCAAAGCGGGCGAGAGATATTGACCGAAGGCGGAGCGAATCTGGCGGCGCTGATGCTGCTCCTTGACGAAATTCGCAAACACCAAGGTGAGATAGACCAGCAGGCTCGACAGCAGCGGGAAGGTAACGTCGATCAGGAGCTTCTGCTGGGTGAACAGGACCCACGAGGTTCCGAGCAGAAACGCGACGAATGCCGCGCCGAACGCCAGCAGCAGCGCCGGCCCGAGGATCGGCGCAAGCCAGATGATCGCCACGCCGAACACGAAGGCGACAAACAGCTCGGCGCCAAGGGCGTAGTTCGGCGACGACAGGATTGCGCCGCCGAGGAGGTTCTCCAGCACTTGCGCATGAACCTCGACGCCCGGCATGACCGGATCGATCGGCGTCGTCTTCAGGTCGAGAAGCCCCGCGGCAGAGGTGCTGACCAGCACGAGCCGCTGCGCGAAACGGTTGGGGTCGACGCGGCCTTTGATCACATCGACAGCGGAGACGTAGCGGGCCTGGTCGTGTGGGGCAAAGTGAATCCAGAGCTGGCCGTTGCGGTCGGTCGGGATTTCAAACTGGGGAATCGCGACGCTGCGGATGCCGACGTCGTCGGTGTGGATCAGGATGGTGCTGGCGCCCGCGACGACGCGGAGCATCTCGAACGTCAGCGATGGCATGATCTGGCCTTGCGCCAGCATCACCATCGGCACGCGGCGAACGATGCCGTCGCGCTCGGTGCGGATGTTGAGGAGGCCGCGGCCGGCAGCCGCCTCGTCAAGTGTCGGAATGCTGCGCAGAAGACCGGGAAAGGTGAACAGGAACGGCTTGGGATCGGCGCCGAGGGTTGCGAGACCGATCGCTGGACGTTCGGTCTGCGGCTGCGGCGCCGGCGTGGCGATGCCGGACTCGCCGAGGACGACCTTGGCGCCCTGCATGGCCTGCGCCATCACCTGGTCGTTGCTCGGCAGCGCGCGCAGCCTGTTGCGCGTGTCGTCGTCGAGGTTGCGGAAAGCGTCCACGGCAAGTGCCGGTGACAGCCGGTCGGGCTCGGCGAACAAGACGTCAAAGGCGATGGTGGCAGCGCCGAGGTCATGGAGTCGCGCGATCAGGTCGGCGACAAGCGTGCGCGGCCACGGCCATTGGCCAAGCTCGCGCAAGCTGCGCTCGTCGATATCGACGATGACCACCGGCCGCTCCGCAGCGTCGCGCGGGTACAGGCGTTGAAGCAGGTCAAAGCCCTGCAGCCGCAGTTCCTGCACCGGCCCGGGATCGGCGACGCGCAACGACAGCAGCGCGGCCAGCAGCGCCACGCACAAGACCCGCGCGGACAGCAATCGCCGCGCCAGACGAGGGAGCCGTTTCATGATGAGCGGACCGGGCCTCGTTTTCGGTTATCGGGTTTGGGCATGCGGGCCTGGGCTGGATTTCACGCTGGTTCGCTTCGGCGCGATGGTAGCGAAGGACTGCGGATTCCGGCAACATCTTGCATCGGACCTCACTGGCCGGGCGTTTTGCACGGGTCGCCCGTGTTGCCCTTGACCCGCATTGTCTGCGATTGTGCCAGCGAAGACACCGGCAGTCAGGGAGCACATTGTGGCGAATAAGGACTTGCGCGATTGGATCAGTGGCGTTGAGGCGGCGGGGGAGCTGAAGGCCATCAAAGGCGCGGAGCCCAAGGAGGAGATCGGCGGCATCGTCGATATCTATATGCGCAAGATGGGCAACCCGGCCGTGCTGTTCGACGACGTGCCGGGATTCCCCAAGGGCCATCGTGTCCTCGCCAACATCCTCACCTCGATCCCGCGCATCAATATTGCGCTCGGCCTGCCGCCGGAAACGTCGGAGATGGAGCTGACGCAATGGTGGCGCAGCTATTTCCGCAACGCGCCCTCGCATCCGGTGAAGGCGGTCAACGGCGGCCCGCTGCTCGACAACGTGATGTCGGGCGCGGAGGTGAACATCCAGAAAATCCCGACCCCGGTGTGGCACGAACTCGACGGCGGTCCCTTCATCGGCACCGCGTGCCTGGTGGTGATGAAGGACCCCGACAGTGGCTGGGTGAATTACGGCACTTATCGCGTGCAGTCGCACGAGCCCAACGTCGCCTCCGTGATGATGTCGCCCGGCAAGCACGGCTTCGTCATCATGCGCAAGTATCACGAGCGCGGGCAGCCGTGCCCGGTGGCGGTGGTCGCCGGCGTGCATCCGGCGATGGTCATGCTCGGCGGCATCGAGATTCCCTACGGCAAGAACGAGTTGGAGGCCGCGGGCGGCATCCTCGGCGAGCCGGTCGAGGTGGTGAACATGCCCAAGACCGGCCTGCCGGTGCCGGCGAACTGCGAGATTGCCTTCGAGGGTTTCATCCATCCCGGCGACAGGATCAAGGAAGGGCCGCTCGGCGAGTGGACCGGCTATTACGCCAGCGGCAGCGATCTCGAGCCCGCCATCCGCATCGAAACCATGATGCATCGCGACAACCCGATCCTGGTCGGCGCGATCCCGGCGGTGCCGCCGAACGACAACACGTTCTATTTTGGGGCCTATCGCGCGGGCGCGATCTGGAATCAGCTCGAAGCGGCCGGCATTCCGGAGGTGAAGGGCGTGTGGACGCACCAGGCCGGCGGCAGCCGCTTCATGATGGTCGTTTCGATCAAGACGCTCTACGGCGGGCATTCCAAGCAGGCCGCGATGGTGGCGGCGCACTGCCATGCCGGCGCCTACAACAACCGCTGGACCATCGTGGTGGACGACGACATCGACCCCACGAATTTCGACGACGTGGTGTGGGCGATGTGCACGCGCTGCGATCCGCGCGACCAGGTTGACATCATCGACGGCGGCTGGTCTTCGGCGCTCGATCCGATGTGCTACGACACGGCGGACGACCGGCGGAATTCGCGGGTCATCATCGACGCCTGCATTCCGTTCCGGCGCAAGAAGACGTTCCCGAAAGTCGCCCGCTCCAGCAAGGCGCTGGACGAGCGGATGCGGGCCAAATGGGCGAAGGACCTGCCAAAGGGGTTTTGAGGCGCGCGATCCAAGGAGGGAATCTCTCCATCGTCATGGCCGGACTTGATCCGGCCATCCACGTCTTGAAAGGATTCTTCCTTTTAGATGGATGCGCGGGTCAAGCCCGCGCATGACGAACTCACATTTTCCCCGTCTGACGCAAGTATCGGCCCATCCACGTCATTCCGGGCCGGCCGAAGGCCGGACCGGAATCAGAGCCACACTTTGAATCCGCAACTGGATTCCGGGTTCGCTCGCTGATGCGAGCGCCCCGGAATGACCGGGGCCCTAGCCCCCGCCGAAATTCATCTCCTGCCTTCGCGTCGCCCAGCCGGTGAAGCGGCGCTCCAGCAGCGCGAAGATGACGTAGGTGGCGATGCCCATCGAGGCGATCACGAACACGCCGGCGAACATCAGCGGCACGCGGAATTGCGACGCCGCCTGCAGCATCAGGTAGCCGATGCCGTCGTTCGAGGCGATCGTCTCGGAAATGACCGAGCCGACGAAGGCGAGCGTGATCGACACCTTCAGCGAGGCGAAGAAGTAGGGCAGCGTGCGCGGCAGGCCGACCTTGCGCAGGATGTCGAGCCGCGAGG
>JAFKKQ010000227.1 GCA_017304505.1 Hyphomicrobiales bacterium
AAGCGGACTGGTTTCTCGTTGGCAAGAAGGGCATCAAGAGCATTGCCGATCTTAAAGGCCAGACGGTGGGGTTCAGTTCGCTGCGTGTTGGTGAATTTTATTTGACGCGCAACATGCTCAAAGCTCATGGAATCGGAGAAAAAGATTTCTCCGCGATCCAGATTGGACCGACGCCCGCGAAATATGCCGCGCTCCAGAAAGGTTCTATTGCCGCTGGCGTTCTGTTCCAACCGACGGCAATGTTGGCGCTGGAGAACGGCTTTCCGATGCTTGCAAACTTTGCAAAGCTGGAGAAGGGATTTCCCTCGATCGTCTACCTGGTGAACCGCGATTGGGCGGCGGCCAACAACAACGGTATACGCTTCACCAGGGCATTGAAGAAAGTGCACGCTTGGCTTTATGACCCCAAGAATAAGGACGAGGCGATCGCAATTTTGGAGAAATATTCCAAGCGCAGCAAAGAGACGATCGCTAAAGTCTACGATCTTTATTTCGTAAGCGACAAACTCTACAGCCGGGACGGCGCGCTCAATGTCGCGGATATGAAGAAGACGGTTCAGTTGATCGCCGAAAACACTGGTCTTGCTAAGGATCTTATCCCTGCGCCTGAGCGATATTTGATACCGAAATCGGACGGGGCTCTGCTGAATTAGAAACCTGCAAACAGAGCTTCTCGCTTGCGTCAACCTACATCACGCGACCGAGATCACGGATCTCGGTCGCGTGATGGCGCTACCGCGCCTTTACGTCACCCGCCGCGGCATAAGCGTATTCCGCAGCGATAAAATCGGTGGTCGTCGGTGGTGGCGGAAAAGCGGGATTAACGCCTTCGCTACTTTGGCGCGGCAACACCACCTGAAGACGTTTTCGAGGGCAACCCAAAATAGACTCATGATCTATAAATTGCGTGTAGAGCGGGCGTTGGATTGGCTCCCAGGCGGTGTGAGGATCGGTCGCTCATCAAATCGTATTGTCGTGATTGCAGTCGCCGTTCCATGCGCGTTACAATGCGCGCTGGAAAGCACGAAACAACAAATAGACAGAAAGAACAAATGAAACACACTCGCCGGGCATTCGTCGTCGGTGCGACGGCATTCGCGGCTGGAGGGCTGGCACGGCCCGCGATCGTGCAGGCTGCCGAGCCACTCACCATCGCATACGTCCCCGCCAATGCGATTCATTGGCTTTGCGACGTGCTGATAGAAAAGCCGTTTCTGAAAGAGGCCGGCTTCGTTCCGCAGCGCGGCACAATGCGGTCGTCAACCGAGTCGATTCAGCAGATTGTGACCGGCGATGTGCAATTCGGCTCGACCCAACCGGAGCCGCTGATCAGTGCCGTTCAGCACGGTGCCAAGGACGTTGCGGCGATGACTGCGCCGATGAACCGCCCGGCTTGGGCGCTGAACGTCACCGGGGACATCAAGTCGCCCAAGGACCTCAAGGGCAAGGTCATCGGTGTGTCCGCATTGAAGAACAGCGAAGTGTGGCTAACGACCCGGTTTCTCGAACAGCACGGCCTTAAGGCGTCCGACGTCGACTTCATCGTGGTCGGCACCTCGCCCGCAAAATTTTCCGCGTTGACCAAGGGCTCCATCGCCGGTGCGGTGCTGTTCCAGCCTTTGGCCACAGTCGCGGCAAGGCAGGGCCTGCCGGTCTTGGCCAATCTCGGTGCCATTCAGGAGTATTCCCCCACGGTCTACGCGGTCAGCAAGAAGTGGGCGGCAAAGAATGACTCCGGCAAGCGTCTGAGCGGAGCCCTGAGACGGGCCTATACCTGGATGTGGGATCCGAAGAATAGGGATGAGTCGATCGCGATCCTGGAAAAGTATACGAAGAAGGAAAAATCGATCCTGGTGCCAATTTACGAAGAGTATTTCGTAACGGACAAGATTTATTCGCACGGCGAGATCAGCCTTGCCGGCTTCGACGAGGTTCTGTCGGCAATGGCCAAGGAAGGTGACATCAAATCGCCACCGCCGCCAGCATCGACCTTCATGCTCGACCCAAGCCTCGGCGGCCTCGCGACGAGTACTTGACGAGATACCCTTTGGTAATTCTGCTCATGCGCATATCTGTCTGACCGTGTTCCGCAACATTGGAAGTGCCGGAGCCGTGATGATGGCTATCGCTGTTCCGAGTGTGTTCCACATGCTATCGCCATCGCACCGTTGACTAGGTAGTGTGGACACTTATCGCAGCCATAGGACGATGGCGGCGAGGGTGATGACGGCTTGGTAATTTCGAGCGGTCTTTTCGAAACGGGTTGCGACGCGGCGGAATTGTTTGAGTTTAGAGAAGCAGCATTCCACGAGATGCCGCTGGGCATAGAGATGCTTGTCGAGCGGATATTTGAGCGCCGGTGACGGGTTGTTGGGGATAACGGCGAGCGCCCCCTTGGCGGCGATGGCTTGGCGCAAGTGATCGGCGTCATAGGCGGTGTCGGCCATCACGACCTCGGCCGGCAGTCCCTCGATCAAAGCGGCGGCTTGCGGGGCATCGCCTCTCTGACCTGCGGTCAGCGTGAACCGCACCGGGCATCCCAAGCCGCGAACGGCCATGTGGATCTTGGTGCTCAGGCCGCCGCGCGAGCGGCCGATCGCTTGATCGTCAGACCCCCTTTTTTCGCCCCGGCGGCGTGTTGATGCGCCCGGACGATGGTGGAATCGACGATCAGATATTCAAAGTCCGGATCATCGGAAATCGCCTCGAAGATCCGCCACCAGACACCCTTGATGCTCCAGCGGCTGAAGCGACGGAACACGCTGTTCCAATCGCCAAACACCTCCGGAAGATCGCGCCAGGGAGAGCCTGTCCGCACGATCCACAGCACCCCTTCCACAAACATCCTGTTGTCGCGCCCGGTCGAACCCTTCTGGTCAGGCCGGCCGATGATCAGCGGCGCCATCCGCTCCCACGCCGCGTCACTCAAAACCAAACGTTCCATCACACTCAAGACTGCCTCCCAAAAGCAGTCTTGAATCATGCTGAGACCAAAATGGGAATCCTTAGAGTCCACACAACCTAGTCCGACGCGCGGCGGTTCCTCGGCGGTCGGCTGTGGCTCACCGATGGATGGTGCCGCGCGTCCATTGGATACACTCGACGAGTGACTGTGACAGCCATAACTGCATAGCAGCCATAACTGCATAAAGGTTGGAGCTTTGAAACCGCTCACCGGCAGACGATAAAGCGCCTCCGCCTTTAGCGCGATCGCCACTTGTAGGACGTCGCGTCGCTGATGCCGTGCTTGCGGCTCACGTCGCCAGCCGACGTCCCTGCGGCGCTCTTCTTCAAGATCCGATGATCTGTTCTTTCCTGAATTTTCTTTTGCGCATGTCCGTCTCCCCGAATGAACGGACTCTGCCCAACAACTGAGGCATTTAAGGGGAGCAGGTCACACGTTATAAGCTTCGAACGCCAACAGCTTACTGTAATCCGCAATGAGCTTGATCACGATCCTGTCGAACGGACCGCGCTAGTCGTGGATGCCAGTGCCGTCGCATTCGCAATCCGCTTGTCCAGCATGAGGCGGACTTGTCTCGGCCTCGGTCTTCTATCGCATCTGCTGCGCCATCGAGCTACAGCTTTACCCATTGAGATGCATTAATTCTTTGTGACGTAATATTGCTTTTTTAGGAATGGAGTTTTAATCCACAAGGAGCGGTCAGCTCGCGGCATGCTAGAAGTGCGTTTCATTTTTCGCATCGATGTAGTCCGAGTTGCTGTGAGCGAATGGATGCCATGCGATATTTGATCTCAATTCTTCTCGTCCTGCTGCTGGTTATCATAGGTTTCTACGCGTGGGCGAACCGCTATTCTGAGATTGCCGCTATTAAGCCGATTGCCCC
>JAFKKQ010000097.1 GCA_017304505.1 Hyphomicrobiales bacterium
GCGCCGCTGCCGTTCGAGATCGGGCAGGCCATCGCGTGGGGGCTGCTCGCGGCCCAGTTCGTTGGCGTCGAACGTCGGATTGGCCAGGATGTCGGACAGCACATCGAGCGCGAGCGGCACGTCGGCCTTGAGCACGCGGGCGTAATAGGCCGTCGTCTCGATGCTGGTTGCGGCGTTGATGTCGCCGCCGACCGCCTCGATCTCCTCGGCGATCTGCCGGGCGGTGCGGCGCTTGGTGCCCTTGAAGGCCATGTGCTCGAGAAGATGCGAGATGCCGTGCTCGTCGGGCTGCTCGTCGCGGCTGCCGGAACCGACCCAGACGCCCAGTGAAGCCGTTTGCAGATGCGGCATCTGGTCGGTAACGACCGTCAGCCCGGATGGGAGGCGAGTGACGTCCACGCTCATGCCGCAGCTCCTTCACGCGCGGCACGGCTTGCCGCCAGGATGAATCGTTCGATGGCGCCTTGATCGACAGGCATCGGGGTGGCGTGCTCCGGCCGGTCTGGCAGGCCGGCCAGCCATTCCGGCAGCGCAGGCCGCAGGCCGCAGGCCGCTTCCACCGCATCGGGAAACTTGGCGGGGTGCGCGGTTCCGAGCACGATCATCGGTACGGCCGGATCGCGGGTCTCTTTTTCGGCAACGGCGAGGCCGACGGCGGTGTGCGGGTCGACAAGGCGTGAGGTCTCGCGCAACGTGACGCGGATGGTCGCGGCCGTCTCGTCCTCATCGGCACGGTCGGCGGCAAACAGCGAGCGGATCGCCGCAAGCGTTCGCGACGATAGCGAAAAACGCTGCGATTGCGTAAGCGACGCCATCAGCCGCCGCACCTCGCCGCTGTCGCGGCCGCAAGCCTCGAACAGCAGCCGCTCGAAATTCGACGACACCTGGATGTCCATCGACGGCGACGACGTCGCCACCACCTCGCGCACATCGTAAGTGCCGGTGGCGAGTGTGCGCACCAGGATATCGTTGACGTTGGTGGCGATCACCAGCCGGTCGACCGGCAGGCCCATGCGCTGCGCGACATAGCCCGCGAAAATATCGCCGAAATTTCCGGTCGGCACCGTGAAAGAAACCTTCCGATGCGGCGCGCCGAGCGTCGCCGCCGCCGTGAAGTAGTAGACCACCTGCGCGACGATCCGCGCCCAGTTGATCGAATTGACGCCGGAGAGCCGCACGCGATCGCGGAAGGCATGGTGGTTGAACATGCCCTTCACCAGCGCCTGGCAATCGTCGAACGTGCCCTCGACGGCAATGGCATGCACATTGTCGGCAGCCGCGGTGGTCATCATCAGCCGCTGCACATCCGAAACGCGGCCCTGCGGGAACAGCACGAACAGATCGGCCCGCTCGCGGCCGCGGAACGCCTCGACCGCGGCTCCGCCGGTATCGCCCGATGTCGCCACGACGACCGTGGTGCGCTCGCCTCGCGCCGCCAGCGCATGGTCCATCAGCCGCGCCAGAAGCTGCATGGCGACGTCCTTGAAGGCGAGCGTCGGGCCGTGAAACAGCTCCAGGAGGAAGGTGCCGGCGCCAAATTGTGTCACCGGCGCCACGGCCGGATGGCGGAAGGTGCCGTAAGCCTCGCGCGCCAGGCGCGACAGATCGGCCTCGGAGATGGTGTCGCCGACAAAAAGCCGAATGATCTCAACCGCCGCCTCGGCATAGGGCCGCCCCGCCAGGGAAGCGATCGCCTCCGGCATGACGGTGGGCCAGGTTTCGGGCACATAAAGACCGCCGTCGCGGGCCAGCCCCGCGAGCGTGACATCCATGAAGCCAAGCGGCGGGGCTTCGCCGCGGGTCGAAACGTAGCGCACAGGCAATCCTTCGATGAGCGTATGAGGCGGACCTTAGGCGGATGCCCGGGGTTGCACAAGGACGAGCTAAATCATTGATCGTAAAATAATATTAATGATTTTCGCGGCGATAGAATGGCGTCCTAACCGCCTTGCTCGTTCTCTTGACGGCGCTTGCGCGCCCAGATTGCAAATATCGCCACAAGCACGGCGGCCAGCCCGTACCAGGTGATGGCATATTGCAGATGCTCGTTGCGCAAATGGACCTTCAGCGCCGCCGGATGCGGCAGGCCGCCCTGCGGCACCGGCGCCTCCTGCTCGATGTAAAACGGCGCAACCGAACCCCACCCTCTGACACGGGCCATCGCCGACGTGTCGCGCGCAGTCCAAATCTCGCCCGCGGCGTCATGAGCGGCGACGAACCAAGATGGCGCTTCGGGCCAGCGCAGATAACCGACGATCTCCTGCGAAGTCGACGGCGGCGGTGCATAGGAGCGGCTGGGCGTGAAGCCGCGGTTGACCACGACCTGCTGGCCGCCGGGCAGGCGTGCCGGGCTGAACACGAAATAACCTGGTCCTTTGACATCGTCGCGGACGGACGAGTTGCCGGAAAATACCAGAGCGTCGCGGGCGCTGGGAAACGTCACCCGCAATCGCACGCGCGTGAACTCCGACTCGCTCTGCGAGAGCCCGGCCCATTGCTCGGGCGGCGGCAATGCGATCGGAGCCTCATTGAGGCGCCGGTCAAGCGTCGCGATCAACGCTTCCTTCCAGGCTTTGCGCTCGATCTGCCACGTGCCGAGACCGAGCAGCAGCACCAGGCACAGAAGCGTGAACACACCCGGAACGATCAGACTCCCTCGCCGCCCCGACGCTTTCACCGCTGCCCGTCCCCCGCGTTCCATTCGGCCCGGCTCTCGGCGGCTTTGTGGTGGTACTGCAGCGCGACCATCAGGCCCTTCATCGGGCGCAACGGCAATAGAGTCGTCGCCAGGATCAGCGGTCCCCACAGCAGCGCATGGACCCAAATCGGCGGCGCATAGACGAGTTCCACCGCGAGGGCACAGCCAACCACGATAAAACCGGCGATGAAGATCACGAACACGGCCGGTCCGTCGCCGGAGTCGGCGAAAGCGAAGTCGAGCCCGCAGGCATCGCAACGCGGGCGCAGATCAAGAAAGCCTTGGAACAGCCGTCCCTTGCCGCAGCGCGGACAGCGGCATGTCAATCCGGCCCGAATCGGCGAAGGCTCGGAACGATCGGCGGCAGGATCGGTCGTGGGCATGTACGCCTCGAAACGATGGACGCCTCAAAACAAAAAGGGGCGGCTCGTCGCGCCGCCCCTCTGTAGCAAGATATCAGGCGCCGCACTTAGTGATGAGCGAGTGGCGTCCCCGCACCCCAGACGTAAATGCAAGCGAACAGGAACAGCCACACCACGTCGACGAAGTGCCAATACCACGCGCAGAACTCGAACCCGAGATGATGGGTGGGCGTGAAGTGCCCCTTATAAGCGCGGATCAGGCACACGATGAGGAACGTGGTGCCGATCAGAACGTGGGCGCCGTGGAAGCCGGTCGCCATGAAGAACGTCGCGCCGTAGATATTGCCCGAATAATTGAAGGCCGCGTGCATGTACTCGAACGCCTGCACGCAGGTGAAGGTGGCGCCGAGCAGGATCGTCAGCCACAGGCCCTTGATGAGGCCCTTGCGGTCGCCCTCGAGCAGTGCGTGGTGGGCCCAGGTCACCGTGGTGCCCGATGTCAGCAGGATCAAGGTGTTGAGCAGCGGCAGATGCCAAGGATCGAAGGTGCCGTGGTACGAGCCGTCGGGCGCCGGCGCCGGCGGCCACACGTGACCGATGAACTCACCGCGCAGGATCTGATGCGGATCGGCCGGGAACAGGGCGGTGTTGAAGTAGGCCCAGAACCAGGCAACGAAGAACATCACCTCCGAGGCGATGAACAGGATCATGCCGTAGCGGTGCGATATTTGAACCACGCGAGTGTGGAAGCCCCCAT
>JAFKKQ010000098.1 GCA_017304505.1 Hyphomicrobiales bacterium
ATGTTGTTGAGCGTGTCGCCGGTGCCGTTGAGGCCGACCACCAGGCCGTAGCCGATGAGCTGGTTCTGGCGCACGCCTTCGATGTTGGCGAGATCCTTGATCCGGGACATCGCCGTGACGTGATAGGAGCGGGCCGGCGCTGGGCTCGGGACGATGGCCTTGGCCGATGGCGGCGCACCGCCCGCGGCCGGAGCCGAAGCTGGGACTTGGCATCCATCGCACAGCGGCGCGTCAGCCGCCGCCGAGGCGGTGGCAATACACGGCAAGACCAGCGCCGCGACCATCGCGGCATAGACGCACTGTAGCGTCCGCATCGTCATTGCTCCCCAATGAGTTCGGACCGGCAATCCCTATGCGAACGCCGTGCCACCCCGGCCTCAAGCCAAGTTATTGAAATGGCTGATGTTTATTCTTGCCAATGGGGTCGGCCCGGTCCGGGCTGCCGATCAGGCGGCAAGATTTGCCGAGCGTTTACCAAGCGTTAACCATAACCGGCCACCTTCGGCGGTACTCCGGCACGGCGTTTGCCCGGCCGGTCACGAGGCTACCGCCATGCGCATCATGGGATCGAATGCCACCGTTCGGGCCGCGACCGCGTCGGCCCCACGGCGGGCGGCGTCCGGCGGCTTTTCGATCGCCGAGGGGGAGGGCGCGGCATCGACGTCGGCCACGGCGTCGCTGCGCACCATCGGCGGCATCGACGCATTGATGGCGTTGCAGGGGCAGGACGACCCGGCCGAGCGGCGGCGACGGGCCGTCAAGCGTGGGCGACTGGCGCTTGACGTCCTCGATCAGCTCAAAGTTGAGGTGTTGGAGGGGACGCCCGGTCCCTCGACCTTGATGCGGCTGCGGTCGGCCACCGCGGAACTGATGGATGGTTCGGGCGACGCCGGGCTGGACCAGGTCCTTGCCGAAATCGAGCTGCGCCTCGAGGTCGAAATCGCCAAAATGGCGCCGCGATAGGGCTTTGCGCCCAAGCGGGACTTTTTGCGCAATCCTGCTGTTATCATTCCATGCTTGTCGGCCAATGGCCGGCCCACTATAAGCTCTCGCCCGCGAGCAGGGAGGCTCGCACGAGTAGGGTGGGGTCGAACATGAAGAACAAGAAGGGAATCAATGGTGTGAAGGGCGCTAACGGAGCCAACGGTCACAGCGCGCACAACGGCAATAACGGTGTCTACGCGAACGGTTCCAGCACGGCGGCGGGCAAGGCCAAGGACTACCGGCCAACCGACAAAGAGCCCTTTATGAACGAGCGCCAGCGGGAGTATTTCCGCGAAAAGCTGATGCACTGGCGCGACGATATCCTCAAGGAGGCCAAGGAAACACTTCAGCATCTGCAAGACGAGAACCAGAACCACCCCGACCTCGCCGATCGCGCATCCTCCGAAACCGACCGGGCCATCGAGCTGCGGGCGCGCGATCGCCAGCGCAAGCTGATCGCCAAAATCGATGCTGCACTGCACCGTATCGACGATGGAACTTACGGCTATTGCGAGGAGACCGGCGATCCGATCGCGCTCAAGCGCCTGGAGGCCAGGCCCATCGCGACGCTGTCGGTCGAAGCCCAGGAGCGCCACGAGCGGCGCGAGCGCGTCTACCGCGACGATTGATCGCGGTGTCGGGCGGACACACGGCTTCGGCGTCCCGCCTTGGGCACCGGCCCCTGCTGCGAGTGCCTCATTTCCCATGACCGCCAACGAAACGGCGCCGGCGGCGTTGCGCGCAGCTTTTGACTGGGCGTAACAAGGGGGATCGGGTGATCCGCCTCCTTGGCCTGCTTGTGATGACACGTCTCACAAGGTCGCATCGATGCGGACATGCTCGTATCAGTGGGGCGGCCTCCAGGAGGGGCCTTGGCGATGTTGGGAATTCCACGACGGTATAGCCATTTTATTTTTGGAGTCATTCAAGCCGGCCTGACCAGTTTCATCGCCGCCGCGATCGCAAGCATCTCGCTCTGGGGGAGCGGACGCTTCCTGCACAATTGGATGCTGTCGTGGCTGGTGTCCTGGGTGATGATGCTGCCGGCCGTCCTGTTCGCGGCCCCGGCGATCCAGTACGTCGCCGTCTTCCTGACGCGCGACGACCACGGCGGCCGGATGAACCGCGCCTCTTAGATTCGCACTTGGAACTGAAACGGCCCCGGCAGGGGAGCTGCCGGGGCCGCGTTGACCGCCATCCCGCTCGCGCGATGCGGAACGGCGGGGGAGCTGAAATGGCCGGGTCAGAACGGCAGCAGGATGTCGAACACCTGCTGGCCATAACGCGGTTGCTGGACGTCGGTGATCTGGCCGCGGCCGCCGTAAGCGATCCGCGCCTCGGCGATCTTGGTCGAGTCGATGGTGTTGTCGCTCTGGATGTCTTCCGGCCGGACGATGCCGGCGACCACCAGCTCGCGCACCTCGAAGTTGACGCGAACCTCCTGCTTGCCTTCGACCACCAAGTTGCCGTTCGGCAGCACCTGCGTGACCACGGCGGCAACGTTGGTGATCAATGCCTCGGACCGGTTGACCGAGCCTTTGCCGTCGCTTGAGGCGGTGGAATCCGCAGTGAGCAGCCGCCCCGGTATCGGGACGCCGGTCAGCGGCAGCTTGCTCTTGCCGAAGAAATTGTCGATGCCCGAATCTTCCTTGTTCTCGCGGCTGCGCTGCGTTTCGTTGGCGATGACGGCCTTGTCGTTCAGGTTCACGGTGACCGTGAGGATGTCGCCGACCTGATGGGCGCGCTGATCCTTGAAGAACGCGCGCGAGCCGTTGCGCCATAGCGAATTCGGACTGTAGGAGGCGGGCTGCGGCAGCGGCATCGGCATGTGCACGGGCCTGTAGCCGGGCTGCGCCGTCGGGTTGCTGATCGCGGAGAGCCTCGGCTGCTCGCCGATGTTGGCGAGCCGGTCGATCGCGGCGCAGCCCCCGAGGCTGTTCACGCCGATCAATGCGAGGGCGGCGAAGGCGAGGCGCGGATGGGCAAGGCGCGGATGCATCATAGATACGCTCACTGGATTCGAGGCGGCATGGATCCGCCGATGGCGGGAACGGACGCGGTGACGATGGGCGAAGGCGGCATGACGGCGACGCTGCCCGGGCCCGTCACGGTCGCCTGGATGGTGCGGTTCGACTGGATGTTGAGCACGCCGACAACGTCGCCAACCGCGCCCGCTTCGAGCGCCTTGCCGCGCACGCGCAGCACGATGCCCGGCACCTCGTAGAGCAGGGTGACGGCCTCGTTGCGCTGGACCACCTGCGGCCGCATCAAATCCGACGACCGCAGAACCTGGCCGCCGCGCAGCGGCTGCTTGGCCGCGAAGCCGACCGTCTGCTCAAGGCTGAGTGCTTCGCTGCCGACCTCGGATTTCGGCCGGCGCTCGATCGCGACGTCCGAGTTCTTGACGACCTCGCCCGGGCGCAGCGAGCGCGTCAGCGTCGCGGCCTCGACCGGTTCGACCGCCGTGCCGGTGGCGCAGGTCGCGGATGCGCTGCGCCCGCATGGCGTGACCGGGATCGACCCCGCCGGCCTCTCCGAGGTGGTGGTCACGCGGCTGTCGCGCACCATCACGAGCCGGGACATCGCCGACCGCATTACACGCGCACTCGCCGGGCAATTCGGCTTCGGCGACGCACAGAACCTGTCGATCACGCTTGATCGCCAGATCCGCGTCGTGCACGTCGAGTCGACGGTCACGGCCGATCTCATGGTGGCGCACATGAGCGCAAATCCGCGCACCGGGCGTTTCGACATCACCTTCGAACTGCCCGGCAGCGCCGCAGCGCAACGCATGCGGCTGCGCTTCACCGGCACGGCGGTCGAAACGGTCGA
>JAFKKQ010000099.1 GCA_017304505.1 Hyphomicrobiales bacterium
GCCGCAGCCGATCGAGAACAGCGTGTCGCCGGCAAAGGCGAGCTTGTCGGCGCTGAACCAGTAGGTGATGTGGCCCGCCGTGTGGCCCGGCGTTTCGATCACGCCCGCTTCCAGCCCGCCGACCTTGACCGTATCGCCTTCGCGCACAGTTTCGTCGACCAGCGGAATCTTCGCAGCCTCCGCAGCAGGCGCGACCACGCGGCAACGGTACCGGCCTTTCAAATCGGCGATGCCGCCGGTGTGATCGCCATGATGGTGCGTCACCAGAATGTCGGTGAGAGTCCAGCCGGCCGCCTTGAGCGCTGTCTCCACCGGCGCGGATTCGGGCGCGTCGATCGCCGCCGTTGCGCCGCTCGCCGGATCGTGGACCAGCACGCCGTAATTGTCTTGCAGGCAAAGGAACAGCTTGGTTTCGGCCGACATGGCATATCCTCGTTGCATGAACGGTTCACCGTAGCACGGTGAACCGCGGGGCTTGAACGTCCGAAATAGCCGTTATTCGTGGTAGAATTCGGTCATGTCCTATGACGTTGTCGATCTGCGCGATTTCTACGCCCACCGGCTCGGCGCGGTCGCGCGGCATTTCATCGGCCGCGGCATCCGTGAGCGCTGGGCCGACACCCGGGAGTTGCGTGTCCTTGGCGTCGGCTATGCGACACCCTATCTCGGCCCGTTCCGCGAGGAGGCGGAGCGCTGCCTTGCCTTCATGCCGGCCGCTCAAGGCGTGGTGAAATGGCCGAGCGCGGGGCCGGCCCGCACTGCCCTGGTCGATGAACTCGAGCTGCCCCTGCCGGACGCCGCTGTCGATCGGGTGCTGCTGGTGCATGCGCTCGAAATGTCGAACGATTCGATGGCGCTGTTGCGCGAGATCTGGCGGGTGCTGGCCTCGGGCGGCCAGTTACTCGCGGTGGTGCCAAACCGGCGGGGTCTGTGGGCACGCATGGACACCACGCCATTCGGACACGGGCGGCCTTATTCGCGCTTGCAGATCATGCATCTGCTGCGCGAAGCGTGGTTCACGCCGGTGGCCTGGAGCGAGGCATTGTATGTCCCGCCGATCGAGCGCGGCTGGTTCCTGCGCGCGGCCGCAGCCTGGGAGCGAACGGGTGCCACGCTGTCGGCGCCGTTCGCCGGCGTGCATATCGTCGAAGCCACCAAGCAGGTTTATCGCGCCATCCCGGCGCGGCACGAAAAGCGCAAGCTCGTCCCCTCGTTGAAACCGGCGCTCGCGCCGGCGCCGCGCGGCGTCGCGCGGCAATCGCGGTAGCTGAAGCATGACTCCGAAAAGCGGGGACCGGTTTTCGGACCAAACCGCGCTCGATCAAAAGGATCGGCGACGGGTTTGATTCTTTGATTCAAAGCAACCGAATCGGGCCCTCGCAAAAAGGGCCAGGCGAAGCCCGGCCCTTGTCGTAACGTCCAACCGTCAAGCGTCAGTTGTTGCCCGGAGCGTCGGTACCGTCCTCGCTGCGGAAGCCCTGCGGTCCGCCTGCCATGTCCGGCCGCGGGCCGGTGCTGCGACGTCGCCGGCGGTGACGCGGGAAACGATCCTCACCGGCACCGTCGTTGCCGTTGGCGGCGAAGCCCTGCGTGCTCGACTGCGGCGGCGCGCCGGTGATGAAGGACGGCAGCCGCTCGCCGTCGCTGGCTTCAACGTTCACCGGTTGTGGTTGTGGCTGCGGTTGGGGCTGCTGATATTGCTGCGGCGGATAATTCTGCGCGCGGCCCTGGCTCGGCGGCTGCTGACCGCCATAAGGCTGCGGCTGCTCCCGCGGATAGGGCGGCTGCTGATTGTCGAAATTCTGCTGAGCGCCGGGATTGCCGGGGTTCTGCTGATTGTTGAAATTCTGCGGTCCGCCGTAGTTCGGCTGAGCACCATCCTCGTCCTCGCCATCGAAGACGTCGTCACGGTTGGCTTCGCCCGGCGCCGGCGGCGGCTGGTAGTAAGGATTCTGCTGGCGGAATTGCTCCTGCGCGGCGGCGATCAGGCGCAAGTAATGCTCGGCGTGCTGGAAATGATTTTCGGCGGTGACAGGATCGCCCGAACTCTGGGCGTCGCGAGCAAGCTGCAGGTATTTCTCGGCGATATGATGTGCCGTGCCCCGAATCTTCACCTCCGGGCCGTTCGATTCATAAACGCGCGTCAACGGATTGTGGTGATGCCCGCCCCCTCCGCCGCCGCCATGATGACCCTTATGATTCCGGTTGCGCCCCCGCATGCGCTTGTTGTTCTGACCGTTTCTCATGATTCGCCTGTCGCCAACTCCTGTTTTTCGGCGGTCGCGTCCCGCCGGTTTGCCTCACCTTGAGCCGCACTTCTCAATCGGCCGCGTACGTCGGCTTGATGACGAGCAAGCCGGCATCCCACGCCGTAACTGGAATTCATTGCGTTGACCGCAGCATCCCCTCGGCCGCGTTTCTGCCGCGGCGGCGACTGTTTCTCACCATGCGCGTCGTTGTCGTTAATGCGTCGTAAGCCCGATGCGCGCTCGACCGGTAGCTTGACCCGATTGGTTCGGCGATCCTGTTTGCCGTCTGACCCGGCTTTATCTCTGGTACACCGCCTGCCTCGCCGAGCGTTACGCTCCGGGCCTGAGCAATGCGACCTTCGGGTCGATTCCGTTGATCAAAATTAGTCCCTCCGGGCCGATAATCCAAGTGCTTTTTTGCTTATCCGCAATGTCCGCGCCTCATGGCCTCTTTGTGGCCGGCGGATGATTTATGGCAGGCGCGCATGCAAAGCGCGCGGAATTCCGGCCAGATCGGCGCGCGCAGGCGATGTCACCAGCCCCGCAGCGCGAAAAAGCTCCGCCACCGCAGGCGCCTGGCCAACGCCAAGCTCCGCCACCAGAAGGCCCCGATGTTTGAGCAGCCGCGGCGCCTGCGCAGCGATGGCACGATAGCAGTCGAAACCATCGGCCCCGCCGTCGAGCGCGCGGCGTGGATCGTGTCGGACCTCGGGCGGCAGCGCGGCGAGATCGCCGCTTGCAATATAGGGTGGATTGCTGACCACAAGGTCGTATCCGCCATCGAGCGCGGAGCCGAAATCGCAGGCGGCAAACCGCGCCCGCGGCAGAACGCCAGACCGGCCGGCGTTGGCGCGCGCGGCGGCGAGGGCCTCCGGACTCACGTCGGTGCCAATGCCCGATGCGTTCGGCAACTCGCTCAGGAGTGCGATCAAGAGCGCGCCCGAGCCCGTTCCGAGATCCGCAATTCGCAACGCGCGCGTGCGCGCGCCATCCTCGTCGATGGCCACGAGCGCCGCCTCGACAACCGTTTCGGTTTCCGGGCGCGGCACCAGCGTCGCCGCATTGAGATGCAAAGGCAGACCCCAGAATTCCCTGACACCGAGAATGCGCGCCACCGGTTCGCGTGCGAGCCGCCGCACGGCAAGCGCAGACACCATCCGCGCTTCATCGCCATCGAGCTTGCGCTCGCCCGCGAGCGTCAACCCGGTGTGATCGAGGCCGAGCGCGTGTCCGACCAGAACCCGCGCATCGAGTTCGGGCGTGTCCAGCCCGGCCGCGCGGAAGGCATCGGCAAGCGCGCGCCGCGCCTGCGCTGCCGTCGTGCCGCGCGTCAGCAAATCCCAGGCATCCGCCGGCATCACGCGCCTTCGGCCGCCAGCAATTCGGCCTGATGCTCCGTCACCAGCGCGTCGATGATCTCGCTTAAGCCTTCGCCTTCCATCACCTTCGGCAAATTGTAGAGCGTGAGGTTGATGCGATGATCGGTGACGCGACCCTGCGGGAAGTTGTAGGTGCGGATGCGCTCTGAACGATCGCCGCTGCCGACC
>JAFKKQ010000100.1 GCA_017304505.1 Hyphomicrobiales bacterium
CGACGGCGAAGATCGCCAAGCGCCTGGTCGAACGCAGCGGCAAGAAAGTGCTGATGGCGTCGCTCGACACCCGCCGCCCGGCGGCGATGGAACAGCTCGCCGTGCTCGGCCGGCAGGTCGACGTGCCGACGCTGCCGATCGTCGAAGGCCAGTCGCCGGTGCAGATCGCCAACCGCGCGATCCAGGCCGCCAAGCTCGGCGGCTATGACGTGGTGCTGCTCGACACCGCCGGCCGCATCACGCTCGACGAAGAGATGATGAACGAAGCGGCCGAGGTCCGCCGAGCCGCCAATCCGCACGAGGTGCTGCTGGTCGCCGACAGTCTTACCGGCCAGGACGCGGTGAATCTCGCGCGCTCGTTCGACCAGCGCGTCAGCATCACCGGCATCGTGCTGACCCGCGTCGATGGCGACGGCCGCGGCGGCGCCGCGCTCTCCATGCGCGCGGTCACCGGCAAGCCGATCAAGCTGATCGGCGTCGGCGAGCGCATGGACGCGCTGGAGGACTTCGACCCCGCACGCATCGCCGGCCGCATCCTCGGCATGGGCGATATCGTGTCGCTGGTCGAGAAGGCCGCCGCCAGCATCGACCGCGAGCAGGCGCTGCGCCAGGCCGAGAAAATGCGCAAAGGTCAGTTCGACCTGGGCGATCTTCGCGAGCAGCTTGTCGGCATGCAGAAAATGGGCGGCCTCGGCGGCTTGATGGCGATGCTTCCTGGCGTCGCCAAGATGAAAAGCCAGATGGCCGAGCGCAACCTCGACGACGGCGTGCTGAAACGCCAGATGGCGATTATCGATTCGATGACGCCGGGCGAGCGCAAGCATCCCGACATCCTCAAGGCCAGCCGCAAGAAGCGCATCGCCGCCGGCGCCGGCACCAAGGTCGAGGAGGTCAACAAGCTCCTCAAGATGCACCGGAACATGGCCGACATGATGAAGGCGATGGGTGGCGGCAAGGCGCGCGGCCCGATGGCCGGCCTCGCCCAAATGATGGGCCTCGGCGGCGGCATGCCGTCGCCCGAGGAGATGGCGAAGCTCGCTCAGCAAGGGCCGGGCGGCGCGCCGGGTGCGGGCGGACTGCCGCCGACCATCCCCGGTTTGCCGCCGACGATGCCGGGCGGCTCCGGTCTTCCCGGGCTTGGCAAACCCGGTCTTGGCAAATTTCCCGGTCTTGGTGGCGGCGGCGGAAAACTGCCGACACCCGGCGGATTGCCGCCCGACTTCTTCAAGAAGAAATAACGTTCAACCCAATCGAGCAGTTCATCCAGAGAAAGGACCACCGATGCCCGTCGTTATCCGCATGGCTCGCGCCGGAACCAAGAAGCGGCCATTTTATCACATCGTCGCGGCCGACAGCCGTTCGCCGCGCGACGGCCGCTTCATCGAGCGCCTCGGCTACTTCAATCCGCTGCTGCCGAAGGACAAGGAAGAGCGCCTGCGGCTCGACCTCGACAAGGTGAAGGCTTGGATCGGCAAGGGCGCGCAGCCGTCGGACCGCGTGATGCGCTTCCTCGACGCCGCCGGCGTCGCCAAGCGTGAAGCGCACAATAACCCGAACAAGGCGATCCCGCGCAAGGAGCGCAAGGCGCGCGCCGAAGAAGCCGCCAAGGCCAAGGAAGCCGCAGCCGCCGAGACGAAGTAGGCACGTAGCGCGCCGTGGCCGAGCGCATCTGCGTTGCCAAGATCGGCGCCGCGCATGGCGTTCGCGGCGAGGTCAGGCTGCGGTCGTTCACCGAGGATCCGATGGCGGTCATCGCCTACGGTCCGCTTGAAAGCGAAGACGGCACGCGGCACTTCGAGATCGAAGCGCTGCGGCCGGCCAAGGATCATTTCGTGGCGCGGCTCGCCGGCATCGGCGACCGCGACGCGGCGGAACGGCTCACCAACGTCAGGCTTTACGTGTCGCGCGACCGGCTGCCGCCGCTCGAGGACGACGGCACGTTCTATCATGCCGATCTCGTTGGGCTCACGGCGGTGTCGCCGGGCGGCGCCGCGCTCGGCACGGTGACGGCGATCCACAATTTCGGCGCCGGCGATATTATCGAAATCAAGCCTGCCGGCGGCGGCGAGCCACTGATGGTGCCGTTCACGGCGGCCGCCGCGCCCGAGATCAACATCGACTCCGGGCGCATCGTTATCGTGCACCCCGATACGATCGAATAGACGGAATCCAATGACCTGGCGCGCCACCGTCCTTACGCTGTTCCCCGAGATGTTTCCGGGGCCGCTAGGCCTAAGCCTGGCCGGCAAAGCGCTGGCGACGGGCCTCTGGTCGCTTGACGCCCACGACATCCGCGCCCACGCAACCGACCGGCACGGCACCGTGGACGACACGCCGGCCGGCGGCGGCCCCGGCATGGTGATGAAGGCCGACGTGCTGGCGCGCGCCATTGACGCGGCCGCGGCCGATGGCCGCCCGCGCCTTTTGATGAGCCCGCGCGGCACCCCGCTCACCCAGGCGCGCGTGGCCGAATTGGCCCACGGGCCGGGCATCGTTGCGGTGTGCGGCCGTTTCGAGGGGGTCGACGAGCGCGTGATCGCGGCGCGCAACCTCGAGGAGGTGTCCATCGGCGATTACGTCCTGTCGGGGGGTGAGATCGCCGCGCTCGCCCTGCTCGACGCTTGCGTCCGGCTCATTCCCGGTGTCATGGGCAAGGAGGCGTCCAGCGCCGAGGAAAGCTTTTCCGATGGGCTGCTGGAGTACCCGCAATACACCCGGCCGGGGGTGTTCGAGGGCATAGGCATCCCAGAAGTGCTGACCGGAGGCGACCATGCCAAGGTCAGAACCTGGCGGCAGGCGGAGGCCGAACGGCTGACACGCGCGCGCCGGCCCGACCTCTGGACGGCCCGCGAAAACCGCCTTAAAACGCCCGCAAAATCCGCCGAGAAGCCAAGAGATGGCGGGTGACAAGTCGGGCGCTTTCGCGTAGAAGCTCGCCCAACCCGGACAACAAGCCTCAAATGGCGCGGCCTACCGGCGCGCAGCCGACGGAGAATTTGCCATGAACCTGATCCAGCAGCTCGATAAGGAGCAGGCTGACAAGCTCGCCGCCGGCAAGACCATTCCGGATTTCGAGCCGGGCGATACCGTGGTCGTAAACGTCAAGGTCAAGGAAGGCGAGCGCACCCGTATCCAGGCTTACGAGGGTGTCTGCATCGGTCGCTCCGGCCACGGCATCAACGAAAGCTTCACCGTCCGCAAGATTTCCTACGGCGAGGGCGTCGAGCGCGTATTTCCGCTGCTCTCCCCGATGATCGATTCGATCAAGCTGACCCGCCGCGGCAAGGTCCGGCGCGCCAAGCTCTATTACCTGCGCGGCCTGCGCGGCAAGAAGGCGCGTATCGCCGAGGGCGCGCACCACGCCAGCCAGGCTCCGGAAGCGGCCAAGGCTGCGGAGTAGTCCCTGCCGCGCCGCCCAGCCGGCGCAAGACGGCCACACTGAGTTTGTTGTCGGAGCCGCTGCGGCTGGCTATATCTAGGCCATGTCGAACGCTTCTAATGTCCGCAAGACCGTTGCCCGCAAGATCGTCTTGGGGGACCACGTGCGCCTGCCCGGACGATTTTTCGGCCGATTGACGGCATCGGTGCTGGCGTCGCTTTGAGCGATCACGCCGTTATGGCCGCATGACGGCCTTGCCGCTTCCCAAGCTCAATTTCTCTTTTCGAGGTTCAACGCGATGAAACCGCGCACTTTCTACGACAAGATTTGGGCCGATCACCTGATCGACGAGCAGCCGGACGGCACCTGTCTGCTCTACATCGACCGCCACATCGTCCACGAGGTGACATCGCC
>JAFKKQ010000101.1 GCA_017304505.1 Hyphomicrobiales bacterium
GCCGCAGGCGACAATTCCCTGGCGCGCCGAAACCAAGGCGGCGCACGACGATTACATCGCCTGGACCGAGAAGGCGACGCCGCAGCCCGGCAGCGTCAATCTCGGCGAGATCGTGGTGTGGCTGCGAGAGAACTTGCCGGAAGACGCGCTCATCACCACGGGCGCGGGCAATTTCTCCGCCTGGGTGCATCGCTTCTATCGCTTCCATCGCTTCGCCACCCACATCGGTCCGACGTCAGGTTCGATGGGCTACGGCGTGCCGGCCGCGCTCGGCGTCAAGCGCGCATTTCCGCAGCGGACTGTGGTGTGCTTTGCCGGCGACGGTGACTTCCTGATGAACGGCCAGGAGTTCGCCACGGCCGTGCAATACGACGTGCCGTTCATTGTGCTGGTGGTCGACAATGGTACCTACGGCACCATCCGCATGCACCAGGAGCGCGAGTATCCGGCGCGCGTGGTTGCGACCGATCTGCGCAACCCCGACTTTGCCGCTTACGCCAAGGCGTTCGGTGGCTTCGGTGTCACGGTGGACAAGACCGCGGATTTCCCGGCGGCCTTCCGCGCGGCGGAGAAATCCGGCAAGCCGGCGATCGTGCATCTGAAGGTCGACCCCAACGCTTCGACGCCGGGGCTGACACTCGACGGCATCCGCGCCAAGGCATTGGCGAGCGTAAAGGCGTAACGGCGAGGGGCCCGAAACGCGATTGCGTTTTCAAGTGAATCGCTGTTCAGTCTTTTCATGGCCTATCGCCGCACTGAGAACGTCGTTCGCCGGCTCAACGCGCGCCACGATGCCATCGTCGAAGCGGCGCGCGGTGTTGCGACGGCCGGCGGCATGGCGGCGATCCAGATTGCGCCGGTCGCGGCGCGGGCCGGCGTTGCCGCCGGCACCGTCTACCGCTACTTCCCCGGCAAGGTCGATCTGATCGAGGCGCTGGTCGAAAGCGTGGCGGCGCGCGAACTGGCCGCGATGCGGCGGGCCGCCGAAGCCGCGCCGGGGCCGCTCTCCGCGCTTTCGGCCGCGGTCGTCACCTTCGCCGCCCGGGCATTGCGGCAACGGCGGCTGGCCTGGGCCGTCACCGCGGAGCCGGTCGACGCCGATACCGACATGGTGCGGCAGGACTATCGCAAGGCGGTGGCCGCCGAAATCGAGGCGCGCATCCGGGCCGCGATCGATGGTGGTCATCTGCCGGAGCAGGACGCGCGCATCGCCGCGCCGGCGCTGCTCGGCGCTCTGCTCGAAGGTCTGATCGGGCCGCTGGCGCCGGAGAGTATCGACGAACCGGCACAAGCGCGCGAGGCGGTGCGGACGCTGGCGCTGTTCGCGCTGTGCGGACTGGGTGTCGTGGACGCTCATGCACGGGGCCTGGTGGCGCAGGCTTCGCTGCCGGAAGGATGATGCTTCCGGCTATTGCAAGGTGGCGAGCGCAAGCCAGTCGGTGACCGCGCTCAGCGCATAAGCGCGTCCTTGAGTCTTGCCGTGGGCCTCGAACACCGCGACTTGCACATCGGCCGACGTGCCGGCGCCGACAATGGCGCGGCAGCGCTGCATCTCGGCGAAGCAGCCCAGCGCCTCGGCGTCGGCCGCGGTTTCGTCCAGCACCTGCTCGGCAAAGTCGGCGACCGTGATGGCCCCGCTCTCGCCGACGAAGGTGCCGCGCACGCCGTAGCGCTGCGCGCGCCACTTGTTCTCCACCACGATGGCACGCGTTACGGCATTGATGTCGCGATTGAGCTCGGGATTGCGGGTGAGCCTGCGGGCGAGCGAGCGCCAGAGCGCGGCAATGGCGATCGAATCGTCCACCAGCGTCGGGCAATCGGGCGCACGCAGCTCCAGCGTCGGATGCTTGAGCGACGGCCGCATCGACCACCACACGTAGCTCGAATCTTCCATGACGTTGGCTTGCACCAGCGCCGCCACGTAGGCGTCGAACTCCTCCTTGCTGCGGAACAGCTCGGGCACGCCGGTGCGCGGCAGCTCGTCATAGGCGGCGAGCCGGTAGCCCATCAACCCGGTCGGGCGCGAGCGCCAGAACGGCGACGACGTTCCAAGCGCGATGAAGAGCGGCAGGTAAGGCAGCATCCGGGTCATGACGTCGACCCGGTCGTCGGGGTCCGGCAGTTCGACATGCACATGCAGGCCACACAGCATGTTGCGGCGGCCGATCATCTGCAGATCGCCCATCACGATGTCATAGCGTCCGCCCTCCGATTGCTGCGACCGGCCCCAATCGGCGGTGGGGTGCGTACCGGCGGCAAGAATCGCAAGCCCGTGCTCGGCCGCGATCTTTGCCACGGTCTGGCGCAAGTGGCGCAGTTCGGCACGCGCGGTGCGGATGTCGTGATGCGGCAGCGTCCTCACTTCGATCTGCGATTGCAGGAATTCGCCCATGACCTGCCCGTTGGTGGCCTCCCGCGCCGCCGCCAGGAACGCCTCCGGCATGGCGCGCGTCACCAGCTTGGTGCGTGCATCCACCAGGAAGTATTCTTCCTCGATGCCCAAGGTGTATGCGTCCGTCATGATCACGTCGGGTTGCCTCCGATGTGCTGGCGTCAGCACGCACTCATGCATTCCGGACCGCGAAGGGACAGGCGAGCGTAACAACATAAAGCCTCCCGGGATTCCGCCGCCGCCGTTCCGGCTATGACTCCCGAGAGGGTAAAAAGTTCCGCATCGCGAGGGATGCGCAAGAACCGCACGGTGCAGAAGTTCCGAAGCTACTTTGTGGTTCCGTCGGCCTTGAACTGTTTCAGATAAGCCCAGAGATTGGAAATTTCCTTTTCATTTTTGATGCCGGCGAAGGCCATCTTCGTCCCCGGCACCTTGGCCGTCGGCGCTTTGATGTATTCCTTGAACGTCTCCTCGCCCCAGGTGATGTTCGCGTTCTTGTTGGCGTCGCTGTAGTGATATCCGTCCGCCGTTCCAGACTTGCGGCCGTCGAGCCCGTTCAATTCGGGACCGACTTTGTTGCGCGCATCCTCGCCGACGGCATGGCAAGGCGCGCACTTGCGGAATGACCGCTCGCCCGCGTCGAGATCCTGAGCCTGCGCCATTCCAATTGTGGAAGCCAATACCACCGAAACCAATATCAACGATTTCATCTCGTTTCTCTCCATTCAGGCCGGCGCTATTTTCGACATGCCTGGAATGGTTGTACAGTCACCTTCGGCGCCATTTCAACGCATCAGATTGGGACGCTCATGTCGGTCGCCATGCCAGCCGTGGACGAAGCGGTGCTCGCCCGTCGCGCCGATATCGTCGCCGCGTTGCAGGCGATCGTGCCCGGAGAAGGCGTGATCGCGACCGAGCGGTCGATGCGGCCCTATGAGTCCGATGGGCTCACCGCCTACAAGCAACTGCCGATGGTGGTGGTGTTGCCCGAGACCACCGACCAGGTCGCTCGCGTACTCCGCTACTGCCATGACAACGGCGTGCGCGTGGTGCCGCGCGGAGCCGGGACGTCGCTCTCCGGCGGCGCGCTGCCGCTCGCCGATGGCGTGCTGCTCGGCATGGGCAAGTTCAACCGCATTCGCGAGATCGACTTCGACAACCGCGTCGCCGTGGTCGAGCCCGGCGTCACCAATCTCGCCGTCAGCAAGGCGGTCGAGCATGAAGGCTTCTATTACGCGCCCGATCCGTCGTCGCAGATTGCCTGCACCATCGGCGGCAACGTCGCGGAAAATTCCGGCGGCGTGCATTGTCTGAAATACGGCATGACCACCAACAACATCCTCGGCGTCGAGATGGTGCTGATGACCGGGGAGGTGCTTCGCCTGG